>NZ_JBUDPI010000415.1:0-2975 GCF_054919635.1 Halochromatium sp.
TTGGATGAAGCCCCAGAGCACGAATATCTGCTGCGGGTGCTCAGCCGTTTCCGCGTCTCGCAATCCGAAAACTGATGTCAGAGGCATCCGTACCGAGGCCGCGGCCAGATGACGACGGCGCTTGGCTGGCACCTGCAAAGCTCAACCTGATGCTGCGGGTGATCGGACGTCGCGCCGACGGCTATCACCAACTACAGACGGTGTTTCAGTTCATCGACCGTTGTGATCGGCTGTGCTTCGAGCCATGCAGCGATGGGCGCATCGAGCGGCTTGATGGCCCCGCCGAGATCCCTCCTCAGGAGGATCTGGTGGTTCGCGCTGCGCGGGCACTGGCAGAGGCGAGCGGCTGTCGCTCTGGCGTTGGTATTCGGGTCGACAAGCGCTTGCCGATGGGCGGTGGCCTCGGTGGCGGCAGCTCGGACGCGGCGACCACATTGCATGCGCTGAACCAGGTCTGGGGGACTGGGCTGCCGATCGAGCGCCTCGCTGAGATCGGATTGCGGCTTGGGGCGGATGTGCCGGTCTTCGTCCGCGGTACCGCGGCTTGGGGTGAGGGTGTTGGCGAGACTCTGGTGCCGGTTGAGCTGCCGTTGCCCTGGTACCTGGTGCTGGTGCCGAACAGCCATGTCGCAACGGCGGAGGTGTTCGGGGACCCGGGATTGACAAGAGACTCGGCTCCAATCACACTAGGCGACTTTCTGCGCGGCAATGCCGTTAATGACTGCCTTCACACCGTACTCAACAAGTACCCCAAGGTTGAACAGGCATACCGTTGGCTTGCCGATCGTGCTGAAGCAAAACTCACTGGAACCGGTGCTTGCTTGTTCGCGGCGCTGCCGACTCGGGCGCAGGCTGAGCAGCTGCTCGCCGAGGTTCCATCCGAGATCCCGGCCTTTGTTGCTCGCGGCCAAAATCGGTCGCCGTTATTCGCCGGGGCTTCGAGTGCGGTGCCTGCAGACTGATAATCGATCCGTATCGGGTCCATCCATTGGGGCGTCGCCAAGCGGTAAGGCACTGGGTTTTGATCCCAGCATTCCCAGGTTCGAATCCTGGCGCCCCAGCCATTCTTCTACCACGCCAAGAGTGGCCATAAACGGTGCCGCTTGAGACCAAAGGACAATCCGTGCAGGCCAGTGCCATGATGGTGTTCTCTGGGAACGCCAACCCGGCGCTCGCCGCTGAGATCGTGGCCCACCTCGGGCTGCCGTTGGGCAAGGCCGTCGTCGGCCAGTTCAGCGATGGCGAGGTGATGACCGAGATCCAAGAGAACGTGCGCGGGCGCGATATCTTCATCGTGCAGCCGACCTGCGCGCCCACCAACGACAATCTCCTCGAGTTGTTGGTGATGATCGATGCGCTGCGCTGGGCCTCGGCCAAGCGGATCACCGCGGTGATCCCCTATTTCGGCTATGCGCGCCAGGATCGGCGCCCGCGCTCGGCACGTGTGCCGATCACGGCTCGGCTGGTGGCCAAGATGATCGGCTCAGCAGGGGCCGACCGCGTGTTGACGGTCGATCTGCACGCCGACCAGATCCAAGGCTTCTTCGACATCCCGGTCGATAACGTCTACGCCTCGCCGATCCTGCTCGGCGATATCTGGCGGCAGAAGCACGAGGGTCTGATGGTGGTTTCGCCGGACGTCGGCGGTGTCGTGCGCGCCCGGGCGCTCGCGAAGCGGCTCGATGACGCCGACCTCGCCATCATCGACAAGCGTAGGCCGCGCGCCAACGAGGCCAAGGTGATGAATATCATCGGCGATGTGCGAGGACGTTCCTGCGTGCTCGTCGATGATCTGGTCGATACCGCTGGCACGCTCTGTCAGGCCGCTGCCGCACTGAAGGCGCAGGGCGCCTCACGCGTTCAAGCCTACTGTACCCATGCGGTGCTGTCGGGTCCGGCGGTCGACAACATCTCGGTCTCGGCGCTGGATGAGCTGGTAGTGACCAATACTATTCCACTCCGGCCTGAGGCGCGCGATTGCCCGAAGATCCGCGCGCTGGGCATCGGCGAGCTGCTTGCCGAGACCATGCGTCGCGTCTCGAATGAAGAGTCGGTGAGCTCACTGTTTGTCGACTAGCCGATCGACTGGCGGGTCGATTCATTGAGGTAGACGCGGTCGCTCCGCGTCACCTGTTCTGGCGCCGGCATCTGGTCGCGGATGCCGGCGTTTTATTGTTGTTAAATCTGGAGACTCAGCCATGAGTGATCTGTTAGAAGTCTTGGCACAGCCGCGGAGCGATACGGGGAAGGGTGCGAGCCGCCGCCTGCGTCGCACCGGCTTGGTGCCAGGCATCGTCTACGGTGGTAACGCCGAGCCGACGATGATCTCGGTGCGGCATAACGAGCTGGATCGCCAGCTCGACCATGAGGCGTTCTACTCCAGCCTCCTGGACCTCAAGCTTGGTAATGGGACGACAAAGGTCGTGCTCAAGGACCTGCAGCGACATCCGGCGAAGCCGTTCGTCTTGCATGTGGATTTCCTGCGTGTGAGCAGCGATGAGAAGCTGCGCCTGACGATCCCGATCCATTTCCACAACGAGCAGACTTGTCCTGGCGTCAAGATGGGCGGAAAGGTCTCGCACAATGTCACTGAGATCGAGGTGAGCTGCTTACCGGCCGATCTGCCCGAGTATCTGAGCGTCGATATGGGGGAAATGGGCCTAGGTGACATCGTCCATGTCTCTGAGCTACAGCTGCCGCCAAACGTCGAGTTGACGCATTCGCTCGATCCGGAAACCCCGGTGGTGATGATCTACGCGCCGCAGGCCGAGAGTACCGGCGATGAAGGCGCTGAGGATGCTGCCGGTGGTGAGGAGACTAGCTAAGACGGCTCCGCGGGGGCGCTGCCGTACTGATTGTTTGTGTTAATCGGCGGGCGGGCGCTCCCTGTCTAGGTAGCGTCCGCGCAATACGGCTATGTTATACCCATCGCAGATCGGTTTTCGGCATTCTGAGCCCGCTCCGGGTCGGGCAGC
>NZ_JBUDPI010000416.1:0-2943 GCF_054919635.1 Halochromatium sp.
CGGTCGGTGTGAACATCACACCGCTGTTCGCCCTGGTGGGCGGCGCCTCCTTCATTATCGCCTTTGCGCTGCAGGAGACGCTCGGCAACCTCGCCGCGGGACTAATGATCATGTTCAATCGCCCCTTTGATGAAGGCGACTATGTGCAGGTCGCCGGTCTTGGCGGCACGATCAAGCGCGTCTCGGTGGTCTCCACGACCGTGACCACGCCGGACAACCAGGTGATCGTGCTCCCGAACTCCAAGGTCTGGGGCGACGTCATCACCAATGTCACCGCCTCGGACATGCGCCGCGTCGATCTTGTATTCGGCATCGGCTATGGCGACTCGATCGAGAAGGCGCAGGCGGTGCTCGAGCAGGTGATCGCCAGCCATCCACTGGTGCTTGAGGATCCGGCGCCGAACATCCGGGTCAGCGAGCTGGGGGATAGCTCGGTCAACTTCATCGTCCGACCCTGGGTGAAGACCGCGGATTACTGGACGGTCTATTGGGACCTTCACCGCGCGGTGAAGGAGGCGTTCGATGCCAATGGTATCTCGATCCCATTCCCGCAGAGGGATATGCACCTGCATTTGGCCGATCAGGACAAGCCCACGGAGCCCAAGTTAGCGACACTGATCGGCGGCAGCGAGACGAAAGCGCCGCGTGTCGAAACAAGCTATGCCAGCGGTGACCAGGGCGCCGACGAGCCTGATGAAGAGGGTGGTGGTGAGCGGGGCTAGGAGAGGCTGGATATCGCCTCATGCGCGGGGCTGTCGAGCGCCGTTGCGAGGTTTCGACAAGGACAGTCGAATGATCAATACCAACGCAATGATTGCGCCCAGGTTAACCAGCGACCCCGCCGGCGACAGGCCGATGCCCTCGCGGCGCTCCGCCGGCGGCTCAAAGGCGATCATCGACGTCGGTAGGCTGGGGTCCAGGCGCACGGTCACATCCAGCGCATCGCGAAGGCGGGCAACGGTGCCGGCTGCGATCGGCAGGTTCTGGCCGATGGCGGCTGAGCCGGGTCCCACCACGCCCACGGCGTCGGTCGGGTCTGGTCGGGCGGCGGCGAGCACCACCTGGCTGCCGACGCTGGCGAGCGGCACGGACTGTCCAGGATAGGTGGCCGCCGGGATGGTGACCGGTTGCAAGAAGGGGAAGGCCAGGCGGTTGCCCTGGGTCTCCCAACCGTCGATGGCAGCGAGCTGCAGCCCATCGGCCAGCAGCTCGGCGATGAGCGGATGTCCGGTCTCAGCCATGATGAGCAGCCCGTCCATCGCGCCGTCGCGCACCTCTGCTGCCTGAGCACGAAACGCAGCGAGGCCGTCGGCCTCTGTTGACACCAGGGTTGCGCGGGCCGCCTCCATGCCAGACTCGACGAAGCCTGCCGTGCGCGCGGTGATGTCCTCGTCCGGGCCAACGCCGATGCGTGTCTCGGCGCCCCAGACCTCGCTGCCGGCATCGGGGCGGGTCAGCAGATGCAGCGTATCGAAGCCGACCGGCACCAAGGCATCTGCATCGCCGCGCTCCGGCTTGCCACGGACTTCATCGAGGGTGAACAGTGCCGGCCCCGTCACCAACGCATAACGCACCTTGCCTGCGAGCAGTGATGCGAGCGGATCGGTCGTGCGCTGCACCTCAATGCGCCGTCCGGGGGAACGCCTTGCGCAGCGCCAGCACCACATCGGCCGCCTGTCCGGCGATTGCATCGAGCCGCCCCACCGCGATGCCGAAGGGCCGTGCCAGGGTACCGTCGGTGGCGGGTGGCAGGGTCGGGTCAAGGAAGCGCGCGACGACGGCGAAAGGGTCGGCACCGAGCGTGGTCACCTCGGTCAGCATCTGGCGCATGGCTGCCGTGGACACCTGGTCTTCCAGCGTCGTGAGTGCCGTTGCGATGTCCGGGCGGCGCGTCAGTAGGGATGATCGGGTGATAGGCGCCGCCGCATAAGCCGGGAAGAAGCCGCGGTCATCAGCGATTTGAATGAGTCCAAACTCCGCGATCTGGGGGTCGGTGCTGAAGCCCACCGCGAGGTCGATGTCATCATCGAGTAGCGCGGCGTAGAGTCTGTCCTTGCCCTCTGCGGTGCTGGAGACCAGCAGGCTAGGCTCGGCGCGCAGCCCATAACGGCGTACCAGTGGCTCGAAGCCGTCCAGCGGTCGCGCGCGAAATTCCTGGGTCATGCCCACGCGCAGCAGCCGGCCCGAGTCCGCCAGCGCTCCCAGGCGTGTCGGCGCCGCTGCGGATTGGGAGCCGGGGCGCGCCAGCACCACATAGTCGTTGTTGAAGCCGAGCAACGGCCCGGTGGAGAGTGCGAAAGGCGCGAGTGCCTGCTGCGCAGCAACGAAGGAGGCTAGACCTTCATGCAGCGGCGGGTGCCCGCTGAGTGCGAGGATGGAGCCCGTGTAGTCGACGTAGAGATCGATCTCGCCAGCCCAGAGGGCGCCGATGGTGCCGAGGCTGTCTCGGGCGCTGTCGTCGACCTCGACCGCGATGTTGTGAGCACGCAGCGTCTGCGCCAACAGCTGGGCGGTGACCTGCTGCTCAGCGAAGTCCTTGGCGCCCACGATCAGCGGGCGCTCGATCTCGCCGCAGCCGCCGAGGGCGAGGGTGGCCAACAGGAGGAGGGAGGGGAGGTGATGGTGTTGGCGCAGCATGACGGCTAGACCTGCCGAGCCGCGAGCAGCGGCCCTTCCTCGTCGCGCAGCGTGCGCAAGAAGGCCGCGATCTGTAATAGCAGCACCAGCGCGAAGGGGATGGCGCCGCTCACGGCCAGGGTCTTGGCCACCTCCACGCTGCCTGCGAGTAGGGTGCCGATGGTGATGGCCAGGATGATCAGCGCCCAGGTCAGTTTGAGGCCGAGCGAGGGGTTCAGCGTGCCTCGACCGGTCATCATGCTGACGACAAAGGTGAGTCCCCTTCGAAAACCCGTTCTGCCGTGAAGCCGCCCTGGGCATCGGCCT
>NZ_JBUDPI010000417.1:0-2938 GCF_054919635.1 Halochromatium sp.
TGACACCGTGCCGACCTGTTTGGCTTGGCGAACCTTTCGAAGACGGAGTAGGGCAGGTCTGCGCCGTTGTACTTCGGGCCTGGCTGACAGAGCAGTGCGTGGGCGATCATGAATGTCCGGGCGGGTTCCGGGCAGCCCCCGGTTCGAAGCGTCCCTTGGGAACGCAGCGGGCGTGATCACGGCATCGTCTAGATCGCTGGCTCGCCCGCTGCGCCGATGCCCGTGCCCCACGCCCCGGAGTCCGATCGATGCCTCATCCACCGTGGCCTTCCCGAAGGGCCTTTTGACCGTTGCTCAACGCCCCCTTACCCTACAGTGGTAGGCTGCTGTTTCCGCGCAGAAGCAGCAACATCCGGCTCTGTCCACCTTAAGGCCGCGTATGACTAAATCTTCGCAGGCTTATCAAGATTCGGCGCCCAAGCCCCGACAGCAGCCCCCCATTGATTGGTATGTCCCGCAGCCGCGCACTGGACTGGCGGGCGCTTTAGACAAGTTTATCGGTCCGGGTGCGACAACGGCGGAACTGCTGCTGCAGATCCTGGCGCCCTTGGTTGCGGCTCTCGCAGCGCCGCTCTATGCGGCCTTGTCCGGTGAAGATTGGTCCTGGTTTCAGTATCTGCTCTGTGCTGTCCTGGCCTTTGACATGGTCGGCGGTGTCGTTACGAACGCGACGTCGAGCGCCAAGCGTTGGTATCATCGCGACGGTCAGGGGATTTAGCAGCACTTGGCTTTCACGTCGGCGCACCTGTTGCATCTGGTCCTCGTGGCCTGGCTCTACCTGGACAACGATTGGCTCTGGGCCGCCATCGCAGGCGCCTATCTGCTCGGCGCTGCCGCACTGATCCTGGCGACGCCGGTCTATCTGCAACGTCCAACGGCTTTGACCCTGTATATGGGTGGTATGGTCATTGGACGATGGCTGCTACCAACAGTGCCCGGCCTCGAGTGGTTCTTGCCGGTGTTCTACCTCAAGCTCCTGGTGAGCCACCTGCCCCGCGAGGAACCTTATCGGCCAGCGACTGCCACCTGAGAGGTTTCCTGGTCTGGACGAGTAACCGCTCGAGTCCCATCAGGTCGACCATCAGGTGGATGCTTGCGATCCGTTGCTCGCGCCCGTTGTGCGGCCGGTTTTGGGGCGGATCGAGCGCTTGGGAGAGTCCCGGCATTGAGTGGATACAACGATGAGTATGCTTGCAGGGCGCGCTTCGAGCGAGGCGATGATCGTCGACACCGACCAAGTGGCCACGCAAATTGGCGAGGCAGAACGACTGATTGAACAGGCGAGTAAGGAACAACTCGCCGAGGCCCTCTGCCTGCTCGCGATGAGCGTCGGCTACTACCAGACCCGGTCTGGGCCTATTCCGCACGATGCGGTGCTTGAGATGATCAAGGCCGAGAGGCTCGACGATGAGCAGCGGGCGATGGTAATCGCCGGGATGCAGAACCTGGCGTCGGCGCTCGCTCAAGCATCCGGCAGCGCTGATCCGGAAGCCGGCACGCTTCCATAGGCGAGGTCGCCTCCGCATCGTCGTCGATCACGATCGAGGGGCCAGGGTCTTGCCGCCTTTGCGTCTTGGGCCGCCGCACCGGCCGCTCCGATGCTGCGGCCCGAAGACTCAGGCGACTTCACTGACTTTGCTCGTGTCTTGCGTTGTGACGACTTTTTGACCAAAACAACCAATGTCCAGTCACTTCCACGTCTTTTCGCCGGGTGCGGAACGTTATCCCCAGTGTTATCCACAGGGCCTGTGAATAATTCCGCGGTCTCGCTTATTGTCAACTGCTTGTCGCCGCCTGGTCAGAGGGCGTCACCGATGGCGATGCTAACTGCACTTGGTGCCTCAGCGCCGCAACGAGCGGTTGTTGAGTCTGAGGCAGTTGCCGTGCCTGAGACGAGGCCGCAGCGGATGCGTTCAGCTTGACGTTGCCCTGTGCCATGCAGAAATCACCCCTCATCGGACGCCGCCGCAAAAAAGAGCCCGCGCGGAGCGCGGGCGAATATGTCACTGAGGTGTCAATTGCACAACGTGCAGCCGTAGACTAAACGCCTTCACCGCAGCTGACCGTGAATCTTTGTTGACAAAGGCTTCAGGTGGCAGACGCTGACCGAGGCTCAGTCGTATCTGCCCAAACCCGCTCGCGGTTGAGACTGACGCCGGCCAGGAACGCACAGGAGAGACGGATGCATGTCGTCCGGCCTCATTTGTCTTTGGACGCGGCGCTGACTACCCTGTGGCGGTCTTGAACCTATCATTGAGTGGTCCTGGATGTGCATCCGCTAGGGTTCGCGGCGCGCGCGAGCTGCTCCGCCTTTTGCTGCACTAGCTGCTGCCAAGCGCTAGCCTCTGCTACGAGCTGGTCTTTGCTCAGCGGGAGCAGCAGCAGCTCGAGCTCATCGATCGGAACCACCGGGTCGCCGGTCGTGATCGACCCCGCATCCTGGTTCTTTCGCGATTCGCTGGACGCGCATCACTGCGGTCGATGACACACTGCCCGGCGTCTATTGCCTGCGCACGAATCAAACCGAGTGGGATGAAGCGCGGTTGTGGCACACCTATGTGATGCTCACTGACCTGAAGGCGGTGTTTCGCTCCCTGAAGTCGGAACTCGGCCTGCGCCCGGTCTATCACCACAGGACGGATCGAGTCAGCGCCCATCTGTTCATCTCATCTCGGTGCTTGCCTACCATCTGGTGCATACCCTGCGCCTGCAGCTGAAATCCGCCGGAATCCATTTGAGCTGGGAGGGCATCCACCGTGAGCTCGAATTGGTTCGAGACTGTCAACCCAAGCTTTCTGATCAAGCTGTTTCAGCAGTGACGCTGTTTTCTGCCCAATCTCGAGCAGCTTGAGGTGAGTGAGGAGATTCACGACTCCTTCCTAACCATCGATCTCCCGCACCTGTCCCAGCCAGAGCGCGGTTAGCCCGGCGCGCCCGC
>NZ_JBUDPI010000418.1:0-2931 GCF_054919635.1 Halochromatium sp.
GGTGTGAGAGCCGATTCGCACCCGCTGCAGCGTCTCGGCATCGAGCTTGCAGTCGATCCACCTTACCCGCTCGGATTCAAACGGACGCTTGAGCGCGCTGGTTGATAGACTCAGGCTAGCATTGCCCGTTGCTTCAAAGCTGCATGTCTAAGCCCGCACGCGACCTTCTCGACCCGAAAAACGACTACGTGTTCAAGCGCCTATTCGGTGAGCATCCGGCGTTGCTGGTTAGCCTGATCAATGACCTGCGCCCGGATCTGCCAGCGATCCTGGCCGTCGAGGTCCTTAACCCCGAAATCAACGCCGAGGAACTGCGCGGCAAGTACATCATCCTTGATCTCCTGGCACGCGACGAGACCGGGCACGACTACAATATCGAGATCCAGGTGCGCCGCTACGGGCATTGGCACCAGCGGGCGTTGTATTATCTGGCGCGCATGCTCAGCCAGCAGCTCGGTCAGGGCGAAGACTACAGTCTGCTGCGCGCCGCGGTCGGGATTCATCTTCTGGACTTCGACCTGTTCACCGCCACCGCTGAACAATGTCAGCAGGCGCACTGGCGCTTCGAGATGCGCGATCATGCCCAACCCGCGGTCGGGCTTGGGAACCTGCTGCAGCTCAACCTGATCGAACTGAAGAAGGCCGATCGCCTCGGGCGCGACCGAGATCGCCGCGCCGACTGGATCACCTTTTTCGAGCACTGGCGCGAGGAGACCACCATGGCTGCGATTGATCACCCCCCTGTCCGCGAGGCACTGAGCCAGATACGAGCGCTCAGTGCAGATGAAGAAGCGCGCCGCCTCGCGTTCGTGCGCGAGCGCGCGCTGCATGATGAGGCGACGTTGCTGAAAGAGGCGAGACAGGAGGGCTTGGAGCAGGGACGACGCGAGACGGCGCGCGGACTCCTCGCGCAAACGACGCTGGATGATGCGTCTATCGCGGCAATTACCCAGTTACCGCTGGTAGAGATTCAGACCATGCGGCGCGCCTCGCGCTGACCCGCCCGGACCTCCAAGCGTGCTCGCGCACGGCTTTAAGCAGGTTCTGCTTTGCGGCCTGGTCGCCACCGGCAAACGCGGCGCTCCAGTCGACCTCAGCGACATTGAAGCGTGCATACCAAGCATAGAGGCCAGGGAGCTTTGGGGCGTCAACGACATCCTGGATGTTGTAAGGATCGCTGAGCTGAAGGGTCGCAAGGCCTACGACCCGATTTACCCGATCCCAAGCTTGGTGTGAGAGCCGATTCGCACTGGTTGCGGCGTCTCAGCATCTGGCTTGCGATAGAGCAGCACGGGGTCACACTTGAAGTAGGTCTTGGATACGCTGAACGGCCTCGATGATGAGGTGCGCAGCCTGCGCGGCCTGCTCGGCCTGCTCGATGCGATGGGTCAGATCGAATGATCTGATGCATCGGCAAGGTGCCAGGCCGCAGGCCGTGCTCTTGCTCGCCGCCGTGCATCAGCGGTGCCAAGCGCAGCTGGCGCCGGTTGCGAATGCTCAGCAGCCGATGCCTTTGGGTCCATGCAGCTTGTGTGCACAGGCGGTGAGCAGGCCGATGGGGGTGGTCAGACGATCAGTCAAACCCTGTTGAGAGGCATCAAGCGCTCGCGGTCGGCAAGATCCTGCTCGCGCTGGCGGACGCGGCGCTCGGAGCTGGCCTGGTTCTTGGTGCAGATCAGCGTATACGGACGCCCAAGCTTATTGGTGGTGCGATCCAGGTCACATTGATCCAACTGGATTCTCTGCTCGACATGGCTGCGGACGTCTTGCACGGCCTTGAGCTGCCAAGTCGATTCGCTGGGCGAGGCTAGGAAGCGGCTGAGATCTCGGCAGTATTGGCAACGGCAGCCCAGCTCGGCCGGACGCTGCCAGTCTGCAGGCGGCTCCAATGGTTCGGCGATGCGCTGCTCGAGATGGTCCAGCACCGCCTCGCACAATCTGGCTGTTGTGCTGCCAGCGGACCTCGGCGCGGCCGATTCCGCCAGGCTCAGGGCAGCCGCCAGCAAGATGCTGTCCATGGATCAGATCGGTCAGATAGGGCACGCTGACACTCAGCCCCGCATCGACCAACACCAGCGCCCGATGCGCCCGCGGCCAGATCACCAACGCCGCGGATTGGTAGGTGCGCTCGTAGGAGGCGCCGGCGTTGCCGGTGGCCTCCTCGAAATCGGGCTCGATGTCCTCAAAGCCATCATAAAGCATCCGGCGGGCTGATCTCATCATCGGCGAAATCCAGATGGCCAAGCTCCAGCGCCTGCTCATCAGGCGCGCGCCACTGATGGATATAGCGTCCTTCCTCAAAGACCTCTCCGACCTCCATGTCGACAGTGTCGCCGTACCAGCCACCGCCGATGTACTCGGCGCTGCCCTGTTCGTAGACCGTGACAAGCCCAAGATGCAGATCGCAGTCGGATGCTCGAGCAGCGTCGAGCAACAGGCTCGCGATCGATGCATCGACGCCTTTCAAGCTGCGAAAGCCCAGCTCGGCCTGGGTGTAGGCATGCTCCAGCGGCAGGACCAGCTTCTTTGGCTCACCCTGCCAGCCTTGCAGCCGTTCCGTCAGCTCCTCGCGCAGGCTGTCATGATCAGGCGGCTGCGGCAGCGGGCCACCGTCGGTGCGGATAAGGTTGTAGACCAGCGCCAGACGATGACCGGAGACAATCGGCTGCACCTCATGCCGGCAATCGGCGTAGAAGGCGGCAAAGGCGACCTCTGAGGGCTCATCGCGGCGCAGATCCAGGCGCACTTCCTGATCCTTGTGGCGGATGATCAGCTCGCCGCCGGTATAAGTCGACGGCAGGACCATCACCAGGGTGGCGAACATGCCCGGCGACTTCTCGGTATCGCGATGCGAGACGAAGAAGCTGCCAGCGTCGTAGATCAATAGCTTGTAGAGCTCGGCCTCGATCTCGCCGTGCGCACCCAATCCCG
>NZ_JBUDPI010000419.1:0-2922 GCF_054919635.1 Halochromatium sp.
TCCGGATCGAGGCGGCTCTGACTACCTGGCGGCGCAGATCAACGCTGCTAAGACGCTGCTCTTGGGCGAGTAAAGGCCAAGCGGTCGACTGCTCTTTCTAGTCAGTTATCAGTCAGAAGAAACCGGTTTCACACGTCGTTCGAGTCGTTTGCGGCTGTTATCTCGAAGGCCTGATGAGTTAGCTGCTCAAGGACTGGTGAGCTTGATCTCGATGCGGCGGTTGCGGCGGTTGGCGGCGGCGTCATCGCCAGCGACCGCCGGGCGATGCGCGCCGAAGCCGGCGGCGACCATGCGCTGCGGCGGGAGGCCGCGGCTGGCGAGGAATTCCACCACCGACAGCGCCCGAGCGGTCGACAGCTCCCAGTTCGAGGCGTAGCGGTGACCCTCGCGCAGCGGTTGCGGATCGGTGTGGCCATCGATGCGCAAGACCCAGTCGATCTCGTCCGGGATCGATTCGGCAACATCGAGCAGGGTCTCGGCGAGCTGTTCAAGCTGCGCCCGACCGGCAGGATTCAGCGCTGCTTCACCGGACGGAAACAGCAGCTCGGATTGGAACACGAAGCGATCGCCGGTGACGCGCACATCGGGATTCTCGCCCAGTGCCTCCTTGACGCGGCCGAAGAACTCGGAGCGATAGCGCTCGAGCTCGTTGACCTGTCGCGCCAGCGCCAGATTCAGCCGCTCGCCAAGATCGGTGATCTCCGCGGCCTGCTCGGCCTTGTCGCGCTCGGCGGCGGCCAAGGCCCCGGCGACCTCCTGCAATTGGGTCCGCAAGGCGGCGATCTGCAGATTGAGCAGGGCGACCTCGTCGCGGGCCTCTTGCGAGAGCGCCTGCTCCTCGGCGATGGTCTCTTGCTGCGAGGCGATCAGCGCATCCAACGCGAGCAGGCGGATCTGATCCTGATCGCGTCCAGCGGCCAGGGTGTCGCGCTCATCGCTGACCTCGGCAAGCTGTTCGGAGAACAGCACCACCTGCGCGTTCAAGGCGTCGGCGCGCTGCTCACTGATGCCCAAGGCCTCGCTGACCTCGGCCAGCCGGTTGCTGAGCAGGTCGAGGGCGAACTCCTGATCCGAGACGACTTGCCGCAGCAGGAACTGGGCGAGCGTGAAGATCAGCAGCACGAAGATGACGACCATCAACAGCGCTGACAGCGCGTCGACATAGCCTGGCCAGACGTTGACCGTGCGTGAGCTGCGGCGGATTCCTGTGAACACTCTTTATTGGTGGTTAGTGGTTAGTCTGGGCGGTGACCGGTGGGCAGCGATCCGGGGTGAGTCTTTGAAGTGCTTGACTCGGTGTCATCCAGATCCTGGTCTATCGATCTCGAGCGGCATCACCAGTGTGCTTGGCCTCGGGCGCTGAGGTGCTCGCGGGGGTCTGCGCAGCCAGTAAGGCCTCGAGCACTTGGCGTTGGGCGCGGAGCTCCTCGAGTAGGGCCATAGTGTCGGCGTTGCCGCCGCTGCTTGCAGCGGTTCCTGCGGCCACTGCTTGGGGTCGCTGGCGGGCAGTGGCGCCGCCGAGCTCCGGCTCGTCGATCAGCTGGGTCAGGCCGGAGAGCCATTCTTCGAGATCGTTGAAGAAGCGGTTCTGCGCGTGCCCGGCCTGAAGATCGAGGAAGCCCAGGATCAAGGAGCCGCCGAGGCCGAACAGCGAGGAGCTGAAGGCGGTGCCCATGCCGGCGAGCGGTGCCTCGAGTCCGGTCTTTAGGGTCGCGAAGACCTCATCGACCGCACCGCCAGAGACGTCGAGCCCTGAGATCACTCGACCGACCGAGCCGACGGTGTCGAGCAACCCCCAGAAGGTCCCGAGCAGACCGAGGAAGATCAGCAAGCCGATCACATAGCGTGAGATCTCGCGCGACTCGTCGAGCCGGGCGCGGATGCCGTCGAGCACGGTGCGCAGCGACAGCGCCGAGAGCCGGAAGCGGTCCTTGCGCCGTCCGTGCAGATGGCGCGCCAGTGGTTTCATCAGCCTCGGATGCTCTTCGAGCAGCTCCATGTTGCCGGTGCGAAAATGCCTGATCCAGGCGATCTCCGGATGCAGCGCCAGGACCTGCTGCACATTGATGATGAGCCCGATCGCGAGCACACCGAGGATCAGGCTGTTGAAGCCCCAGTTGGCGAGAAAGGCCTCTTGGAGCGGCACGAAGAGTAGGGCGACCAGGGCGCCGACCAGTGCCAGATAGACCGTCATCCAGAAGAGTGAGTGATTGGGACTGCTCATCGTGCTGTTTCTAGCCGTTGCCCTCGGCGATGCGCTCGCGCCAACCCTGGGCGGCCGTGAGGATGCGCTCTGGCTCCAGGGTCAGCGGCTCGCCGTCGCGAATCACCTGGCGGCCGGCAATCCAGACCTGTTGCACCTGATGGCTACTGGCGGCGTACACCATCTGCGAGCAGGCATGATACAGCGGTTGCGTGTGTGGATTGCCGAGGTCGACGGCGACCACATCGGCGGCCTTGCCGACCTCCAACGAGCCGGTCTCATCGTCGATGCCGAGCGCCTTGGCGCCATTCAGTGTGGCCATGCGCAAGGCGGTCTCGGCAGGGACCGCAGCTGCGGAGCCAGCGACCCCTTTCGCCAGCAGTGCGGCCGTGCGCATCTCGGCGAGCAGGTTCAGATCGTTATTGCTGGCGGCGCCATCGGTGCCGAGGGCGACATTGACACCGGCGTCCAGGAGGTCAGCGACGCGGCAGAAGCCGCTTGCTAGCTTGAGATTCGATTCCGGGCAGTGCACCACATGCGCACCCGTCTCGGCGACGCGGGCGATCTCGTTGTCGTCAAGCTGCGTCATGTGCACGGCGATCAGGTGCGGTCCTAACAGGCCAAGCCGCTCCAATCGCGCCAGCGGACGCTCGCCGTGGGTGCCAAGCGACTGCATCACCTCATCGCGCGTCTCCTGCACATGGGTATGCACCTGCACC
>NZ_JBUDPI010000042.1:0-16919 GCF_054919635.1 Halochromatium sp.
GATCAGGCTCCGGGCCATGTTGCCGCCGCCGATGAAGGCGATGCGAGTGGTGGTTGAAGGCATAGGCAAGAAGAGTCAGTAACGTCGTGGGGGATGGAGCCCGTGTTGCGTTGGACGCCAGCCCGATTGGACTAACGTCTTGGTCTCGGGCCGAACACGGCCGTGCCGATACGCACCATTGTAGCGCCCTCGGCGACGGCGGCCTCGAGATCGTCGGACAGCCCCATCGATAGGGTCTCGAGCGGCTGCTCGGGCGTTGCGAGCCGATCGCGCAAGGCGCGCAGCTCAGCGAAGGGTCGCCGTTGCGTCTCGATGTCGTCACTGGGCGCCGGTAGGGTCATCAGACCTTCGATGCGCAGCCCTGCGATCTCGGTGCATCGAGCGAGGAGCGTGGGGAGGGCGTCCGGCTCGACGCCGGCCTTGCTTGCCTCGCTGCTCAGATTGACCTGAAGGCAGCAGCGCAGTGGCGTTTCGCCCGATGCACGACGGTGCTCGCCCAAGCGCTGGGCATGGCGCAGATCGCTGAGCCCGTGCACCCAGCTGAAGTGCTCGGCGATGAGCTTGGTCTTGTTGCTCTGGATGCGGCCGATGAAGTGCCAATCGAGCGCCAGATCGGCGAGCAGCGCCTGCTTGTCGCAGGCCTCTTGGACATAGCTCTCGCCGAAGGCGAGCTGGCCATGGTCATGGGCGGCGCGGATCAGCTCGGCCGGCTGCACCTTGCTAACGGCGAGTAGCTGGACGCTGCCGTGCGCACGGCCGAAACGCGCCTCTGCGGCGGCGATGCGCTCGCGCACGGCCTCGAGTCGAGCATGGGCGCCCGTATTGTCAGTAGCGTTCATGATGCTAAGCGCTGAGCCGATAGGGCGTCGGCTGTTCGAGTAGACTTGCGACCAGCGCACGCAATGCTTGACCCCGATGGCTCAGTGCATTCTTGGTCTCCGGCTCCAGCTCCGCCGAGCTCATGCCGTGCGTAGGCACGCCGAAGATCGGGTCGTAGCCAAAGCCGTGCTGGCCGCGGGGGGCGTCCAGGATCAGCCCTTCCCAGGTGCCCTGGCAGATCAACGGGGTGGGGTCATCGGCATGGCGCAGATAGACCATCACGCATTGGAAGCGAGCGCTGCGCTCAGCGGCGGGTCGCTCGGCGAGCGCCTGCAGCAGCTTCTCGCAGTTGGCCTCATCGCTACTCTCGGCGCCGGCGTAGCGAGCCGAGTAGATGCCCGGCGCGCCGTTCAAGGCGTCGACCTCGAGCCCGGAGTCGTCGGCGATGGCTGCGCGGCCACTGCAGCGTGCTGCTTGCCTCGCCTTGAGAATCGCATTCTCGACAAAGGTCAGGCCGGTCTCATCCGCTGACTCGATACCAAGCTGGCCTTGGGGGATCAGGTGCAAGCCAGCGGGCGCGATCAGCGCCTCGATCTCGCGCAGCTTGCCGGCGTTATTGCTGGCAAGGACGATCGTATTCGCATCGATGTCAAGGTTCAGGCTCATGGGCAATCTAAGCTCATATCGGACAGGTCGCTGGAATGGCAACAGGCGCTGCGCATGGACGCTGTAGTGCTCAGCGTCCCGCGCGGCCGGAGCAGCGCGTTCAGTCGGTCAGCGCGGCACGTTGAGCGGTGATGATCTGTTCGATGCCCAGCATGGCCAAGTCGAGCATGGCGATCATCTCAGTGCGCGAGAAAGGCGCCGCTTCGGCGGTACCCTGGATCTCGATCAGCCCACCGTCATCGGTCATCACCACGTTCATATCGGTATCGGCGCTGCTGTCCTCGGCATAGTCGAGATCCAGCACCGGCGTGCCAGCGTAGACCCCGACCGAGACCGCGGCGATTTGTCGTTTCAGTGGTGACTGCAGGAGCTTGCCGCTAGCGACGAGACCTTGGGTGGCAATCTGCAGCGCGATCCAAGCGCCGCTGATGGCCGCTGTGCGTGTGCCGCCATCGGCCTGGATCACGTCGCAATCCAGCGTGATCGTGTGCTCGCCAAGCTGCTTCAGATCGGCCGCCGCGCGCAGCGAGCGTCCGATCAAGCGCTGAATCTCCAGGGTACGCCCGCCTTGCTTGCCGCGCGCCGCCTCGCGTGGCGTGCGCTCACCGGTCGAGCGCGGCAGCATGCCATACTCAGCCGTGATCCAGCCCTGCCCCTGGCCTCGCAGGAAGGGCGGTACGCGCTCCTCGACACTGGCGGTGCAGAGCACGCGGGTCTCACCGAACTCGGCTAGGACCGAGCCCTCGGCCTGAGTGGTGAAACCAGGGGTGAAGCGCAACGGGCGCAGCTGATCGGGTTGGCGGGCGGATGGACGCATGATGCGGCTCCATGGTTTGACGCGGAGGGTTGAGGTGGATCGCGATGCAGAGCAGGCGCTGCTGATCGATGGCGGCGATAACGCTCGCCAGTTTACATGCCTTACCGCGACAGGATTGTCGCATGTGATCGGCAGCGATCAACGGCCGCGGGATGACTGACGCACCGCGACCTCTCTCCGACAGCCCTGATCGCGTTATGATCCAGGGTCATTTTGCAACGCAATCGGTAACGCCTATGGCTAAGAGCATGACCGCCTTCGCGCGCCAAGACCGCAGTTCTGAGGCCGGTGAGCTGACCTGGGAGCTGCGCAGCGTCAATCATCGTTTTCTGGAGCCGCATCTGCGCCTCCCGGATGACATGCGCAGCCTTGAGCCCAAGGTCCGCGAGGTCTTGGGCCAGCGCCTGAGCCGCGGCAAGATCGATGCGAGCCTACGCCTAGGCGGGCGCGGCGGGGCCGATGGTAGCGCTGCTGAGCTTCGCGTCAACACCGCGTTGCTCGAGCAGCTGCTCAAGGCCGCCGACAAGGTTGCCACCCGCATTGGCGAGCCAGCGGCACCGCACATGTTCGATCTGCTGAGCTGGCCCGGGATGCTCGAGGAGGCACCGAAAGACATGGACGTCCTGAGCAGCGCCGCGCTCGAGCTGCTTGATCAGACCCTCGTCGACCTGGTGGAGGCTCGTGCACGTGAGGGCGAGCGGCTGAAGGCATTGCTGCTCGAGCGCTGCGATAAGCTGCTGGAACGTGTCGCCGAGGTTCGGGAACGGATGCCTGAGGTGCTGACGGCCGTCCGCGCCCGCATTGCCGAGCGACTCGCCGAGGTGCGTGCCGAGCTCGACGAGACCCGGCTCGAGCAGGAGATGACCCTGATCGCCCAACGTCTCGACGTCGACGAAGAGATGGACCGCCTGGAAAGCCACATCACCGAGGTGCGCGACAGCCTCGACAGCGACGAGCCCATCGGCCGCCGGTTGGATTTTCTGATGCAAGAGCTCAACCGCGAGGCCAATACGCTGAGCTCGAAATCGCCCGATGCGGCGGTCACTCGAGCCGCTGTTGATATGAAGGTCTTGATCGAGCAGATGAGAGAACAGGTGCAGAATATCGAGTAGACGGTAGCGTCTTGATGGGCTTGCGATACTCGAAGGACGCCGTAACCGCCCTCATCCTCTGGACTCGGAAACCGTCAGTGCGGCTCTATTATCTCGGTGGCGCGGGCGCTGAGTTCAGGTCTGCGCAGGCTCTTATAGCCGCCGCTTGTGGTAGCCTATGTTGACAATCGTCAACCACACCCATGCTGTTGTTCTTACGAGGTAGGTAAATCGATGGATATCAAGGCCCTGTTCGATGCGGAGCCGGCGTCACCGTTGTACGTGGCGATCAATCGCGTGTTGATCCGGAATGACCCGAATCTGATGCGCATGATGAAAGAGGCCAGCAGCAAGATGTGCCTGGCAACGGCGCTCACCCCGGGCTTCCGTGGTTTTGATCTCATGCGTCAGCGCGGCACCTGCCCGATGGGCATGCGTTGGGCCGCGAGCTCTGACATGGGCTCTGAGCTCTCGCACATCTGGATCGACCAGTTTACCTATTGGGACTCCTGGCAGGCGCACGAAGACTTCCATGAGACGTTCGAGGATGTTGTGGTCGAGGCCTGTAGCAAGTGCGGCGGGATGTTGCTCGATGGCCCCGAGGAGCCGGTGTTCCGGATCATCAAGAGCACCTTGCCCAAGCTCATCTCGAGCAATCAGATGATGAAGAAGGGCTTTGGCAACGCCGATGCGCTCAAGGGCTATGCGCTCAATACCGGCGAGTCCGTGATGGTGCTGGCCGAGCACCAGGTTCGGCCCGGCAAAGAGTCGGAGTTCGAGGAAGGCGAGGTCGAAACCATGCAGATGCTGGAGGAGACCCCAGGTGTCCTCGGCTGGCAGATCATCAAGCGCATTGGCTTATCGACGCTCGGTAGCGGTCAGGCAACCTCGAAGTCGATGCTTGGTCAGCTCAAGGGAGAGCCGGGCGCCAAGCTCGAGCGCTCTGCCGAGGTCTGGGAGGGATACACCGTGCCTGCTCAATACCTGACCATGGTCGAGTTCGAGAATATCGAGTTCGCCCAGACCGGTATGCCTCACGTGAACGTGAAGCCGGAGATCCTGATGGTGCATGCCAGCAAGGTGCTGGATAACTGCATCACCAAGCCGACGGTGCGCATCTCAGAAAGCATGTTCAGCGAGCATACCTACCGCGAGGTGCTGCAAGGTCTGCGCTGAGCCTTCGCCGGCTTATTGCTGGGCTCTTGAGACCGGTGTCGTCGCCCAGGCGGCGTAACCATGCCGGTCACGACCTTGATCTGCTTGCCCGGACGACGAGACCCGTCGTCCGGGCTATTTCATCTATTGACTCTAGTCTTGCCGGCCCTCGGCTGAGATCGCCTGAGGCGCCATCAATGCTTCGGCATCGAGCCCATGCCGTGCTCGATGCGCTTGACTGGCAGGCTCAGCGCCTGTTTGCTACCGTCGTCGAAGCCGAGCGTGAGATCGACCTGCTCGCCCGGTTTGAGCGTCCCGGTCAGTCCAATCAGCATGACATGCAGGCCACCTGGCTCTAGCACCACCGCCTCGCCGGCGGGCAGATCGATCTGCTCGACCTGGCGCATCCGCATCATGCCGTCCTCCATGCGGTGGCTGTGCAATTCCACAACCTCAGCGGCATCGCTCTCGGCGGCGAGCAGGGCGCGATCTTGGTCGCTGTGATTGGTCAGCGTCATGAAGGCTGCACTGTTGGGCTGCCCCGGCGGTATGGCGCGCACATAGGCGTCTTCGACGCTGATGCCATCAGCATAGGCAATCGTCGGTAGGCCAAGCACAAGACCGAGTGTTAAGTGCATCAGCACAGACCGGATCTGCTGTGGCCGATCAGACAGAAGGGCAGAGTGGGTATCAACCGCATACAGGGTTGCTGGCATCGAATCATCTCCAAGACTGCTGTGTGGAAACTGCGCTGCCGATCGGACAGGGGCCGCGCGGGTCTGTCAGTTTAAAGGTTTGAACCTCGAGGTTTGAACGGGCGTTGCAGGTTCATCCTGCGGACTCAGGTGCAAGCAGTTCGATCAGGCGTGAGGCCTTATCGAAGGTCTCGCGATATTCCTGATCACAATCCGAGTCATTCACCAGACCGCCCCCAGACCAGAATCGGACCTGTCCGCCGCTGTGGACAATGGTCCGAATGGCGATACTGGTGTCCATGGCGCCATCGAAGCCTAGGTAGCCGATGGCACCGCAGTAGACCCCGCGTCGGTGCGGCTCGAGTGCTTCGATGATCTCCATGGCGCGGATCTTCGGCGCACCGGTGATGGAGCCGCCAGGGAAACAGGCGCGCAGCAGCGAGGCGGCGTCTTCGTCCGCTCGAAGCTCGCCGGTAATGGTGCTGACCAGGTGGTGTACCGAGGCATAGGACTCGGTGGCGAATAGGGTCGGAACCTGAATGCTGCCGGGGCGACAGACACGGCCAAGATCGTTGCGCAAGAGGTCGACGATCATCAGATTCTCGGCGCGATCCTTAAGGCTCTCGGCGAGCGCGCGCTTCAGTGCGGCGTCTTCTTGCGGATCAGGGCTGCGCGGGCGGGTGCCTTTGATCGGTCGCGTCTCGACGCGCCCTTCGCGCAGCGCGAGAAAGCGCTCGGGTGATGAGCTTAGGATCTGGCCGAAGGGGGTCTTTAGATAGGCCGAAAAGGGCGCTGGATTCAATTGCCGCAGGCGGGTATAGGCGCTCCAGGGATCGCCTGTGGCGGGGGCGGCGAAGCGCTGGGCGAGGTTGATCTGATAACAATCGCCCGCGCGGATATAGCGCTTAATCTGCTCGAAGGCGGTAGCGTAGGCAGAAGCCGGCAGATTCGAGCGCAGGGGCTTGTTGGCACGCAGCGGTTCTGTTGGATGCAGGGGCTCGTCCGCAAGCCAGGGGGCGCTCGCCCCCGAGGTATCGCTAGCATGTAGCGTTGGCGGTGCCGCGCTCGGCATCGCGCTGTCCCCGATCTGGCCTGTGCTTGCTGGGTTTAAGGTCGGTTCAAGATGCGGCTGGGCGGCTCGGGCGATTGGCTCGTCCGCCGACGCCGTGGAGAGGATGCGGGAGAAGTGCTTCAGCAGGTGCGGCCAGCGTGCGCGGGTCCGTGCATCTCGGCCGCTGCCAACCAGCCAGCTGCGGCCCTCGGCATGATCGACGAGCAGGGCCCAGTCGAAGATGCCGATCGCCATCTCCGGAAGCCCTTCGGCATCGATCGCGCGCTCCGGCAGACGCTCGATGCGCCGCGCAAGATCGTAGCCGAGCCAGCCGACAGCACCACCGGCGAAGGGTAGGCCAGCAGGGGCCTCGGTACGGGGACCAAGTGCCTGGCGCAGGAGCGCAAAGGGATCGGCCTCGGAGCGACGGCAGCCATGGGCGTCCCGGATCTCAGTGACCGGTCCGTGGGTGACGAGGGTTGTGCTCGGGTCTGCGACCAAGATGTCCCAGCGGCCGCTGCCGCCACAGGCGGCTGCGCTGTCGAGGAACATCGCCCAGGGCTGGTGGCTCAGGGGCGCGAACAGGCTGGCTGAATCGGCGCGATAGGGAAGCTCGTTGAGATAGCGCATCAGTCTTGCCAGCGCCTAGACGATCGGCATGAAGGCTGCCGGTAATCGGGCGCGCCGCTCGACACAGCTCGGCGTGCATGCGCGGCATGAGCCGCGCAATGAGGGCGGTCTTCAGTCGTCGCCGGCGCGCTGATAGGCGTCGGCGAGCTGCTTCTGGATGTTGGCAGGCACCGGCGCGTAGTGGCTGAGCTCGATACTGTAGGTGCCTTCGCCACCAGTGATCGATTTCAGCCGCGATTCATAGCCCTCGAGCTCGGCCAACGGGGCTTCGCCATCGATCAGAATGCGGCCGCGGCTCTTGGCCTCGCTGCCGTTGATGCGCCCACGCCGACCGGAGAGATCACCGGCCAGGTCGCCCATGTTGCTGTCCGGTGCGGTGATGCGGATCTTGACGATCGGTTCCAGGATCGCGGGCTTGGCCTTGAGCACGGCCTCGATGAAGGCCTTCTTGCCGGCGGTGGCAAAGGCAATGTCCTTCGAGTCGACCGGATGCGACTTGCCGTCGTAGACCGCAACGCGCACATCGTCCAGCGGATAGCCGGCGATGGCGCCTTCTTCGAGCACCTGACGCACACCCTTCTCAATGGACGGGATGAACTGGTTCGGGATGCAGCCGCCAACGGTCTCGTCTGCGAACTCGAAGCCGGCGCCTTGCTCGCGCGGCTCGATGCGCAGGTAGACCTCGCCGAACTGGCCGGCGCCACCGGTCTGCTTCTTGTGCCGGTGATGACCCTCGGCCTTGCCGGTGATGGTCTCGCGATAGGGGATGCTCGGCGGCCGGGTCTCGACCTCGACGTGGAACTGCTCTGAGAGCCGCCGCAGCAGGACCTTCAGATGCACCTCGCCGAGGCCTCGCATCACCGTCTCGTTGGCCGCGGCATTGTGCTCGATGTGGAAGCAGGGGTCCTCGGACTCGAGCTTGTGCAGCGCGTCGTTGAGCTTCTGCTCGTCGCCGCGCTTGGCGACATTGATGGCCAAGCCGAACAGCGGCACCGGGCATTCGATGCTGCGCAGATGGAAATGATCCTCCTCGTGCGAGTCATGCAGCACGGCGTCGAAATGGATGTCGTCGACGCGTGACACGGCAAGGATGTCGCCCGGCACGCCCTCGTCGGCCTCGATCAGCTCGTTGCCATGGACCCGGTAGAGATGCGTGACCTTGAATGGCTTGCGCGCATCGCCGATGAAGAGTTGGCTGTTAGGGGCAATGCGGCCTTGGTGCATGCGAAAGATGCCGATCTTGCCGCGGAAGGGATCATTGAAAACCTTGAAGACGTGCGCGATGGCGTGTTTGCTCGGGTCCGGCTCGACAGACACGGGCTTCATATCCGCGCCTTCCCCCTTCATGCAGGGGGGTGGGTTGCCTTCGGCCGGATTCGGCATCAGCCTGACCAGGATCTCCATCAGCTCCGGGATGCCAGCGCCGGTCTCGGCGGAGCAAAAACAGATCGGCACCAGATGGCCTTCGCGCAGGGCCTCTTCGAAGGGGTCATGCAACTGCTCGGGCTTGAGCTCCGAGCCTTGCTCCAGGTAGACCTCCATCAGTGCTTCGTCGACCTCGACCACCTGGTCGATGATCTGGCTGTGCGCCTCTTCGACCGACGAGAAGTCGGTGCTATCGCCTGCAGGATTGAAGAAGCAGTCGATGACGCGCTTGCCACCCTCAGCCGGCAGGTTGATGGGCAGACATTCGGTGCCGAAGGTCTCTCGCAGCTGATCGGTCAAGCCGGCCAGGTCGACGTCAGTGCCATCGATGCGGTTGACGATGATGATCCGGCACAGGTTGCGGTTGTCGGCCGCTTTCCATACGCGCTGCGTGAGTGGCTCGATGCCATTCTCGGCGTTGACCACGATGGCTGCCGTCTCGACGGCATTGAGCACCGACAGGGTGCGACCGAGGAAGTCTGGATAGCCAGGGGTGTCGAGCAGGTTGATGTGCTTGCCGTGGGCGCTGAAGCCGGTCATGCCGACATCGAGCGAATGCTGTAGCTCCTTCTCCATGTCGTCGTAATCGCACACCGTGGTGCCCTTGGCGACGCTGCCGGGCTCGGCGATGGCGCCGGCGCTGGCTAGCAGAGCCTCGACCAGGGTGGTCTTGCCGGAACCGGCGTGGCCGACGAGGGCGATGTTGCGGACGTCCTCGGCATTGTAGTCAGACATGCAGGAACCCTTCTCGCGCTTGATGTGGTTAGCAGGGGTCGGCGCAGCGGTGGCAACCGAGATTAGCGCCGCGAGTATAGCGTAACCAAGCGGTCATTTAAGAACATGGCAAGGTCCGCACGGCACGCCGCGTGCTTTCGCGTGCGTTAGATCAATTCACCCCGTACCATGCCCGGGCGTAAGCCGCCCAGCAAGCTGCCCATCAAGCTGCCTAGCAAGCCGCCCAGCTCATTGTCCGGATCTGCTGTTATTGGAGAACGCTCGGGATGTTCGACATCGTCTGGATCGCGCTCGCCTTTGTCCTCGGACTGGGTGCCCGTCAGATCGGTCTACCGCCCCTCGTGGGTTACTTGGTTGGTGGGTTTCTGCTGCACGCCTTTGGTGCGCGCGAGGATGCACTGATCGAAGAGCTGTCCCATAGTGGCATCACGCTGCTGCTCTTTACCATCGGTCTGAAGCTGAAGCTCAAGAGTCTGGCGCAGCCGCACGTCTGGGGCACCGCGGCCTTGCACATGGTGGCGATGATGGCCTTGCTAGTGCCGCTGTTGCTGACATTGGGCGGCCTTGGGGTACCACTGCTTGCAGACTCCGATCTTGGAGCCGCGGCCCTGCTGGCCTTCGCACTGAGCTTCTCGAGCACGGTCTTTGCCGTGAAGGTGCTGGAAGACAAGGGCGAGATGGGATCGCTTTATGGGACAGTCGCAATCGGCATCCTGATCATCCAGGATCTGGCGGCGGTGCTGTTCCTGGCCTTCTCGGCCGGCAAGATCCCGACACTTTGGGCGCTCTTGCTGCTGTTACTGATGCCGGCGCGGCGGCTACTGCTGTGGCTGTTGAGCCGGGCCGGCCATGGTGAGCTACTGCTGTTGTTTGGTTTGACGCTGGCGATCGGCACCTCGGAGCTGTTCGAGCTGGTGCACATGAAAGGGGACCTGGGTGCGATCCTGATCGGCGTGATGGTGGCGAGTCATCCCAAGGCAAGCGAGCTGGCTAAGTCGCTGCTCGATCTCAAAGACCTGTTCTTGGTTGGGTTCTTCTTGAGCATCGGGCTGCAGGGGGCGCCGAGCCTGGCGATGATCCTGTTTGCGCTTGGCTTGGTCCTGGTGCTGCCGTACAAGTGGTACCTGTTTCAGCGCCTGATGCTCTGGTTTGGGCTGCGCGGGCGTACCGCCTTCCTCGGCGGGCTTACACTGGCCAACTATAGCGAGTTCGGGCTGATCGTCGCGGCGGTTGGGGTCGAGAACGGCTGGCTCGCGCCGCAATGGCTAGCGGTGGTCGCGCTAGCGCTGGCCTTCTCGTTCATCGCCGCTTCGCCAGCGACGAGCCGCTCGCATGCCTGGCACGAGGCGATGAGTGATTGGCTGCGACGGCGTGAGCGCAGGCAGCGACTGCCGGAGGAGGCCGAGATCGATCCCGGTGACGCCAATGCCATGGTGGTTGGCATGGGGCGGATTGGCTGCGGCGCCTATGACGAGCTGGCCCATGAGCGTGGATTGCGGCCGGTTGGGGTGGATGCTGACCCAGATACCATCGCACGCCACCAACAACAGGGGCGCTATGTGGTGCAAGGCAGTGCGACCGATGCGGATTTCTGGCATCGGCTGCATCTCGACGATGGTCACATGCGCCTGGTGCTACTGGCGATGCCGCGGGTCTCGGAGAACCTGTTTGCAGCAGAGCACCTAGGCAAAGAGGGTTTCACCGGGACCATTGGTGCGATCGCCAAGTATCCGGATGACGAGCAAGCGCTGCGTGCGGCTGGCGTGCAGTTGGTCTTCAACCTGTATGCAGAAGCGGGAGCGGGTTTTGCCCAGCATGTCTGCGCGGGCCGCAAGCACGCGATTGACTGTCCCCAGCCTGAGGCCGGCCAGTGACGGTCTGGCCAAGAGTCTGTCCAGTCGCTCGGCCTTCAGCTAGCCCATCCGCATGAGAGGGGGCCGATGGAGCTAGCCACCGGCTCCCGTGGTAACGGTGATCTTCTGGCCTCGGCGCATTAGGCGGTCGGGACAGAACTCGCGCTTAGCGGTGTACTGTTGTGGGGATGGCAACGTCTGTCGGCGTAAGCCGGCTGGGCCTGCGACTCCGCGCCTGTCTCAACGCGAATGAATTCTTTTTTCATCAGGATCGGCATGAGCAGGAAACTGGCAGCACTCATGAAGCCTGCGATCGTCAATGTATCAATGATCATCTATCTGTCCAGCCTCTAGTGGAGGCAATAGTGCAAGATGATTAAAGATTACTAAATACTGAAATACCTAACAAGTCGACCAGTTCACAGTTCCTGCTTGTCGTGCGGGCGCGGTCGGTTATAGTTGCAGCGCCTGCGATGCCAGGTTAAAGCCACCGATCGGGCTTATGCAGTGCCCGGCTTCCTTAGCGAGCGCACCGCATGAATCAAACGACAAACACCGGCTCGTCTCAACAGCCAAGTCCTACTAGCCCGCAGATGCAGGGTAGTGCGCCAAATGCACAGGCGTCGCTCGGCCTCTCCGGGCGTATCGCGCGTGCCTTCATCAATACCCCGGTCACGCCAATGCTCCTCATTGGTGCGCTCTGTATCGGTCTGCTCGGCCTACTATTCACGCCACGCCAAGAAGACCCGAAGATCTCGGTGCCGATGATTGACGTCTTCGTCCAGTATCCGGGTGCGTCGGCGGTCCAGGTCGAGAGCATGGTGACCCAGCCGCTCGAGCAGCTGATGATGGAGCTCACCGGCGTGCGCCACGTCTATTCTGCGACCCAGCGCGGTGGTGCCGTCGTCACGGTGCGCTTCAAGGTCGGCGAAGATATGGGCGAGTCCGTGGTCAAGGTCCACGACAAGCTGCAGGCGAACATGGATCGGATGCCCCCCGACGTGAAGCCACCGCTGGTGAAGCCGGTGAGTATCGATGATGTGCCCATCGTCACCCTGACACTCTGGTCCGATGAGGTCGAAGACAGCCAGCTGCGCACCTTGGCATTGGATGTCTTGCAAGAGCTTGGCTCGATGCCGGATACCGGCAAGGGCTTCGTCGTCGGTGGCCGTGAGGAGCAGATTCGGGTCGAGGTGATGATGGAGCGCCTCGCTGGCTATGGCGTCACACTCGATCGCATTGCGGAGACCATCCGCAGCGCCAATGCCGAGACCCAGACCGGCGCAACCGAGGGCGGCGGGACGTCCTTTAAGGTCTATTCCGGTGCCTTTCTGCAGGATGCGGATGACATTGCTCGGCTTGTCGTTGGTAGCCAGGGCGGCAGACCGATCTACATCCGCGATGTGGCGCGGGTACTGCCATTGCCGCAGGAGACCGACCAGATCGTCACCCATCTGACGGGGCCGGCCTACGAAGGCGATCACCCCGCGAATGGTGCACAGGCCGTCACGCTCGCTATTGCCAAGAAGGAAGGGGCCAACGGTGTGACGGTTGCCCAGGCCTTGCTCGAGAAGCTCTCAAGTCTGGAGCAGCGGATGATCCCGAGCAACGTCGAGGTCGAGGTCACGCGCAACTATGGCCAGAGCGCGAATGACAAGGTCAACGAACTGCTGAAAGCGATGTTCGAGGCGGCGGTGATTGTCTCGATTCTCTGCCTGGTCGGGCTCGGACTCAGGGCTGCGATCGTCGTTATCTCAGTCATTCCGGTCGTCATCCTGCTGACCATCTGGTGGGCCTGGGTGGTTGATTACAGCATCGACCGTGTCAGCCTGTTTGCGCTGATCTTTGCCATTGGCATCTTGGTCGATGATGCCACCGTCGTCGTCGAGAACATCTTTCGGCATTGGCTAGAGGTCGGCAAGACCTCGATCAGCGAGGCCGTTGCCGCGGTCGACGAGGTCGGCAACCCGACGATCCTGGCCACCTTCACCATCATCGCCGCCTTGCTGCCGATGGGCTGGGTCAGCGGACTGATGGGACCCTACATGCGCCCGATTCCGGTGCTGGGCTCCTCGGCGATGTTCTTCTCGCTGATCGCCGCCTTTGTCTTCACGCCCTGGTTTGCGTTGCGCGTGCGCCCAAGGCTGAAGGCGCTGGAGCGCGCCGAGCGTCGCGAGCAGCGCACGCGCGAGATCGTCAGCCGGTTCTACCGACCGCTGGTGATACCGCTGATCGAGAACCGGACGCTGGGCAAGGCCTTTCTGATCGGCACCATCGCTACCACAGCGCTGGTCTGCACGCTGTTCTACTTCAAGGTCGTGCCGGTGAAGATGCTGCCGTTCGACAACAAGCCGGAGTTCAGCGTCGTTGTCAACATGCCCGAGGGCACGGCGCTGCCCGAGACCGCGAATGTGGTGCGCCGGCTCGCCGAGAAGCTCCGGGAGCTGCCGGAGGTGGTCGCGATCCAGACCTATGCTGGCACCGCACAGCCGTTCAACTTCAACGGCATGGTCCGGCATTACTATCTGCGCGAGCAGGCCTGGGAAGGCGATCTGCTGGTGCTGCTCAAGGATAAGCATGAGCGCAAGCGCGGCAGCCACGAGATCGCGGTTGCCGCCCGCGAGCTTCTCGCGCCCGTGGCGGATCGGCTCGGCGCGCGGATCGCCGTGGTCGAGATGCCGCCGGGGCCGCCGGTGCTGCAGACCGTGGTCGCCGAGATCTATGGCCCAACCAGCGAGATCCGGCGTCAGGTCGCGCGGGACATGACGGCCATGTTTAAGCAGGCGGAGGGCGTGGTTGATGTCGACAACTATCTGATCGAGCCATACCAATCCTGGCGCTTTGTGGTCGACACCGAGAAGGCGGTGCGGCGCGGCATCTCGGTCGATACCATCAACCGCAACCTAGCAATGGCCTTGGGTGCGACTCGGGTTGGTGACGTCAAGCGGGGTACGGTGCAGGAGCCGACCTATATCGTCATTCAGGTGCCTCTCTCGCATCGCTCGGAGATCACCTCCCTCGGGAGCCTGCCGATCGGGCAACCGGATGGCGGCACGGTGCCACTGTCCGAGCTGGGGCGCTTCGTTCGCCAACTCGAGGACCCGATGATCTACCATAAGGATCTGCGGCCGATGGAGTATGTGGTCGGCGAGATGGAAGGCCGGCTCGGCGCGCCGATCTACGGCATGTTCGCGGTCGAGGACCTACTCGAGGACTATGACCCCCCTGGACCGGGAGAGCGCATGAGCGGGATGCCAGATGGTCTCATCGGAGCGCCCAGGACCGATTCGGTGGCCGATTTTGAGTGGAGCGGCGAATGGACGGTCACCTACGAGACCTTTCGCGATATGGGCATCGCCTTCATGGCGGCGCTGCTACTGATCTACGGGCTGATCGTCTGGGAGTTCCGCGACTTCGCGATCGCCGGGCTGATCATGTCGCCGATCCCGTTGACGCTGATCGGCATCATTCCCGGCCATCTCATCATGGGTGCCGAGTTTACGGCGACCTCGATGATCGGGATGATCGCGCTTGGGGGCATTATCGTTCGGCAGTCGATCCTGATCGTCGAGTTCGTCAAGATCGAGGTCGCGCGCGGCAAGCCGGTCCATGATGCCGCGGTCGACGGCGCCGAGATTCGGATGCGTCCGATCCTGATCACCTCGTTGACGCTAATGGCCGGCGCCTGGGCCATCATCGAAGACCCGATCTTCCAGGGCATGGCCGTGAGCCTGCTGTTTGGTGCTGGGGTTGCGACCCTGATGGCGGTGATCGTGATCCCGCTTGGCTGCATCTCGCTGACGCGTCGGTTCTATCTGATTGAGACCGAAAGCGGCGAACGGATGTTGTCGGCCGACTACGCCGCGATCGAAGGGCGTGGCGATGGTGGGACCCCATCGCGTCATGAGCCCGATTCCGGGGAGGCAGAGCGCGCTTCAGGTGCGACGCCCACGACAAGCGCCCAAAGGGATGAGGCCTCCGGCAGTGGCCTGCCTGCATGGATGATTGTCTGGTCTGTCCTGGTGGCCGTGCTCTCGGCGCTGATCAATGGGGTGCTAGTGCTTGTCAGACTAGCGCAAAGGTTCATCGAACGGATACAGCGCGAGACCAGCGCCGATAGGGCAGAGACTGAGCCCGAGCCGGCGGATGATCGCGATGCAAGGTCTGCTGTGGAGCCAAGTCCGCAGACCCGCGCTGCGGACTCGGCTGGCGCGAAACATACACAGCAGCCAGGTCAGCCAGAGCGGCCGACAGGAGCGGCCAAGAAGGCTGATGCCGCAGGGGCAGCCAGTGCACCGTCTGAGACAGCAAGAAGGGTCAGTAAGAAAACGGCCGCCAAGAAGGCGACTGCCAAGAAGACGGGTGCTCGAAAGACCGCGTCCAAGACGACCGCAAAGAAGACCGTCGCCAGCAATGCGAGCGCAGGAAAAGCAACGGCCAAGAAGTCCGTTAGCAAGAAGTCCGTTAGCAAGAAGCCGGCGGCTAAGAAGGCGACAGCGCGCAAGGCGACAGCGAAGCCGTCCTCTGGCCAAGGTCCTGCGGCGTCCGAGTCACCGTCGGATCAGAAGCCGTCGCCGAAGGATGTCAATGAATAAGCGGCTTGGCTTCCGGTTGAATGCGAGTCCTTGTCAATCGTCAGAGCGAGTGGCAACCCTGCGATGACCGTCTTCATCGATAAGCTAAGGCTCAAGGAGCAAGCCGATGAAGATCTCTATTTCGCCCGTCGTGATCGGGAGTTGATCGCTCAGCGACGTTTAGCTCAGCACCATGGAGACGCTATGACCAGCTTGTTCGACCCCATTCAGGTTGGAGACCTTGAGCTCCCGAACCGGATTTTGATGGCCCCCTTGACGCGTAATCGGGCAGTTGCCGGCCTCAAGCCCGGCCCGCTTCAGGTCGAGTACTACCAGCAGCGCGCTGGCGCCGGCCTCATCATCACCGAGGCGACCCAGATCAGCCCCATGGGGCAGGGTTATCTGGATACGCCCGGCATCTACAGCACTGAGCAAGTGGCGGCTTGGAGGCAGGTGACCGATGCCGTGCACGCCGCTGGCGGGCGCATCTTTGTGCAGCTTTGGCATGTTGGCCGGATCTCGCACAGCTCGCTCCTGCCGGGTGGTGCACGGCCGGTGTCCTCCACCAATCAGCGCCCGAATGCACGGACCTTCGCGGCCGAGGGCTTCGTCGATGTGTCACCGCCACGGGCGCTGCGGGATGCAGAGATCCCAGGCTTGATCGAAGATTATCGACATGCAGCACGCTCTGCGCTCGATGCCGGGTTCGACGGCGTTGAGGTGCACGGCGCCAACAACTACCTGCTCGAGCAGTTTCTACGCGATAGCGTCAATGATCGCGACGGACCTTATGGCGGCAGCATAGAAAACCGTGCGCGCTTGGTGGTCGAGATCATGCAGGCCATCGCGGTGGAGATCGGCGCTAGTCGCACCGGCCTTCGTCTCAGCCCGATGACGACCTTTAACGACACGCCGCGCGATTCCGATCCGCAAGCCTTGTTCGAGCATCTGGTCAGCCAGCTCGATCCGCTCGGGCTGGCCTATGTGCACGTCATCCAAGGCGAGACCGGTGGTCCGCGCTACCCAGAAGATGCCGCGCGTCCGTTCGACTATGCTGCGCTCAAGGCCTGCTTCAGCGGTTGTTGGATGCTCAACAACGGTTATGGCCCGGATGATGCCCCGCGAGCGCTTGCGGCCGGTGAAGCTGATCTGATCGCCTTCGGCCGGCCGTTCATCAGCAACCCAGACTTGGTGAATCGGCTGCGCGCGGGCGCACCATTGGCGCCACCGAATCCGGAGACCTTCTACGGCGGTGGCGCCGAGGGCTACACCGACTACCCAACCCTGGAGACGCGTTGAGTCGAAGCGATCATCAAGACCGCTTTCTTCGTTGCCGGACTGCAGGCTTGGCCATCCGATCGAAGGGCAGCACCTCTAGGCCGCAATTAGGCCGCAATTAGGCCGCAAT
>NZ_JBUDPI010000420.1:0-2904 GCF_054919635.1 Halochromatium sp.
GATGCGGGTTGGGAAGACCTCGCCGGCAATCAGGTAGGTCTGCGCGTTCGGTCCCTGCCTAGCGCCTGACCACCAGCACAACGCTGGCGCTTGGAAGCGCCGCGAGACCTCGGCGATCGCTTGGTTGGATGGCCCCGGATCGCGCGGGCGGGATCGACCGTCACCTCAAACTGCAGGAGACGATGTGCCCAATCCTGATGGACGACCTGCTCAGCGATTGCAGCGAGGGCAATGCGTCACGATTCGCCGCCGACGTGATCGGGCGGCACATGTGTCATTTCCTCCATCTACTGGAACGCTTCGACGCTCATTGGAATGAGTTCACCGCCGCCAAGCGGCCCTGGCGGGCGAACAGCTCCAAAGCTGGCGGGTAACCGCACCCTGAGTCGCTGACGAACCAGGCTGCGCCACACGGCTTTAAGCTTGGCAACGGGCTTCGCTGACGCTTAACGTCAGTAGCGTTTGGGCACATAGAGCTCTGGGGGCAGGTCCTCGCGCTCGTAATTCGGATCGAAGACGCGGTCCGGCAGGCTGATCGGCTCGTGCGGCACGTCCCCATAGGGGATCTGATCCAGCAGGTGATGGATGCAGTTGAGCCGGGCCCTCTTCTTGTCGTTGGCCTCGACGATGAACCAAGGCGATTGTGGGGTGTTGGTGCGCGCGAAGGTCTCCTCCTTGGCCTTGGTATAGTCCTCCCAGCGCACCCGCGATTGCAGGTCCATCGGGCTGAGCTTCCACTGCTTGAGCGGGTCGTGGATGCGCATAAGAAAGCGCAGCTGCTGCTCCTCATCGGTAATCGAGAACCAGTACTTGATCAGCCTGATCCCAGAGCGCACCAACATCCGCTCAAACTCGGGCACATCCTGGAAGAACTGCTCCACCTGCTCGGGCGTCGCAAACCCCATCACCCGCTCGACCCCTGAGCGGTTGTACCAGGAGCGGTCGAAGAGCACGATCTCGCCGCCGGATGGGAGATGCGGCACATAGCGCTGGAAGTACCATTGGGTGCGCTCGCGCTCGCTCGGCTTGCTCAGTGCGACTACTCGGCAGACGCGCGGATTCAGGCGTTGAGTAATCCGCTTGATCACGCCACCCTTGCCCGCCGCGTCACGGCCCTCAAAGATCACCGCGATCTTCTCGCCGGTGTGCTGAACCCAATCCTGGAGCTTGATTAGCTCGGCTTGCAGCGTCAGCAACGCGCGGAAGTAGCTCGCCCGATCAAGGGTGTCCGGATGCCGCTGCTTGTAGATCTTGCGCAGCTCGATGGATAAGGCCGGCTCGGATAACTCAAGCTCGTAGTCCTCGTCGAAAGCGTCCTCGAGCTCGGCTTGCAGCCAGTCTGCGCCCTCAAGATCGGCTCGCTTCGACTCGTTCATTGGCCAATGCCCTCTCGGTGATGTGGTGGTAAAGACTGATCATTTTCACCGCGATCTCTTCCAGTTCCGGATGATGATCGATAAGCGGCTTCGCGTTGACGGAATCCTCAAGCGCCAACTCGAGAAACTCGACATCAACATCTCCGAGTCGCTGGCCCAGATCGACCCGCTTTTTGATCTCGAGAACCCTGGGCAGACGCAACTGGGTAAGTCGATCAAGGAGCGCGACAGCAACTCCACGTTCGGTGGTGGCATCGGATCTCATTAGCACCTCGCGGCATGCACAGTTAGCAGAACGGTGACTGACCATCACACAGACCTTCTCCAAATTCCCTCAGCGAACTCTCTCACTCAAGACAGCAAGAAGAAAGGCGGACGCTCTAATCGTTGTAGAAATCTCGGATCAGCGCCCACGCCTCTTCGGCCGTTTCGACGTACTGGAACAACTCCAGATCAGCAGCGCCGATCGTAGCTTCCTCGGCGAGCACCTCGAAGTTGATGACACGTTGCCAATACTCGCGGCCAAAGAGCAGGACTGGCACAGGCTCGACCTTCTTGGTCTGGATCAGTGTCAGGGTTTCGAACAGCTCGTCTAAGGTTCCGTAGCCACCAGGAAAGACCACCAGCGCCTTCGCCCGCAGCAGAAAGTGCATCTTGCGCACCGCAAAATAATGGAACTGGAAGCTCAGCTCGGGCGTGACATAGGGATTGGGTCGCTCCTCGCGCGGCAGCACGATGCTCAGCCCGATGCTCTTGCCGCCGACGTCCTGAGCGCCCCGATTGGCTGCTTCCATGATGCCCGGACCACCGCCGGTGACGACAACGAACTCACGGTGGCCGTTGGTCTGAGAGACTTCTGTAATGATCTGCCCGAGCCGCCGCGCTTCGTCGTAGTAGCGTGCCTTCGCCGCGATCCGTCGAGCAACCTGAAGTGTCCGCGCAAGCTCATCATCATCGGGCGCCTGGGCCGCGGCTCGCTCGGCCTCGGCAAGCGCCGCCTGCGCTGCAGCGGGCTCGGGGATGCGGGTGCTGCCAAAGATCACTACCGTTGAGCAGACCCCAAGATCACGCTGAACGAGTTCCGGCTTCATCAGCTCGAGCTGCAGCCGCACGCCTCTGAGTTCATCGCGCAAGAGGAACTCGGCATCGGCATAGGCAATTCGATACGAGGGCGATTGGCTTTGCGGCGTTTGCCGACCGACTCCAGACGCGGCGCTTTGGAGGTCTTCACGGGCATCGTGAAAGGGGCTATCGACGCATGGACCTATGCTAGCAGTCATCAAGGGAGCCTTTGTCGCGCACCGTCAGCGGTGCTCAGCCTGGTTATCGTGAACGCATTGGATGCGCCAGCGCCATCACAGTTGTGTGACAGCACAACCCCGCACGCCTGTCCGCGGCCAGTCACCCTCCATCCATCGCGCCCCCCGGCCTCAAGACTCCTCACGAACGCGGCGGATAGCTGGATTGATTCGCCTGTCATCAAACACTCGGTCTGACTCGTGCTAGGCTCCCCGCCGTCATCAAACCG
>NZ_JBUDPI010000421.1:0-2902 GCF_054919635.1 Halochromatium sp.
AGCGCCCCAGCCAGGTTGGTCGTGGGGATGGCGGTGCCAGCGCAGCGTTGAGCTGAAGGTCCTGCGGAAACGGCTGAGAAACGAAATGGCAGTATCGGGGGTCTCCTGCATGATGATGGCGTCGTGTTGGGGTGGGGTCTCGGGTCATCGTGGCTGAGACGGCCGCGAGGATTGCTGCAGGTCACTTATAAGGACCGTCCTTACGGCGGCCTTCTTTCGCCATCCATGCAATGGGTGCGCGTGGTGCTCCCGGCGACAGCGGACGACTCGCTGTGTGTGCTGCTGCCGCTCACAGGGTCGTGGATCAAGTGCTGACGATCGCTTGAGCACTGAAAGGAATCTCGCGGCGCTCGGGTCCAAAGGGGCAAGTGCATCACATCCCTAACCCGAGCCTCGAGGACCACGCGATGCCGGCCGAGATCAATCTCACTACCCAAGAGGCCAGAGCGCGCGCCTGGCGCCTGCTGGAGGAATCCGTGGTCACCTACCGCGGCCAGCCGGTCGGGACCGTCGCCGCCCATGATCCCGAGACCGAGGCGCTCAACTACGACCAGGTCTTCACCCGCGACTTCGCTATCTCGGCCTTCGCCTTCGTGCTCGATGGCCGCCCCGAGTGTGATGGTGGGATGAGCGCGGGCTTCGAGAGCGGTGTTTCGAGTGGCTTGGCCGATGATGACTGTAGCCATAGCTCGAGTAGCCGCGGTAGCCGCCTGTCGACCAGGCATGGACCGGCTCCGGTGCCATCAGCGCCATCGTGCTGATGATGAGCCAGGCGCCAATGCCGGCTCGACCCAGAGATCGCCAGCGCGGCCCAAGCACCGGGTCCTGCTGAATGCGCCTGGCATCACGCATCAGGTGATCGGTGTCGCGGTCTGCGGGGGTTATCATCATCATCGCCTCCGGCTTGTTCAGGGATGCTCACCCAAGGTGATGCTCAGGGCTTGGCGGCTCATCCAACGGCACCGCGAACAGATCGAGAAAGAAGCTCAGCGCAATAAAGAGCTCGATCACACTGGCCTGCTCGACCGCGGCGGCATCGCTCAGTCCCAGCGACCACAGGCGCGCGATCTCAGCATCCGTGATGGCATGAACATCGACCGCCGCGCGTCGTGCCAGCTGCAACAGCGCGATCCACTCGGCAGGTAAGGGCGCCTCATCCAGACCCTGGAGCAGCAGCCCGATCGTTTCCTGCGGCACCCCAAGGTGCTGCAGCGCCATCGAATGGGCGCCGACACAGTAGGCGCAGCCGCGCGCGTCAGCGACCACCACCGCCATCATCTCCTTGAGCGGGCGCTCCAGCGCTTCCTCGTCCATCACTCGTGCTGCCTCAGAGAGGGGGCTGCCTCAGTAACCGTTCACACAATAGGCCGACTGCGGTGGGTCAGCATCGCCGCGCTCATCGGACTCGCCCTCGCGATGCGAATCGTCGGCATCGTCGTCCGCATCGTCCAGCAGCAATGCCGCCTTGAGACTTGCCTCGAAGGCCAGCGCGCGCTTGAGCGCACGTGCACAAGGGGCGCACTGCGCCGCATGGGCTTGAAGTTCGGCTTGTCGTCCTTGCGGATCGACCAACAGTTGCCGGCGAAAGGCGAGACAGTTCATGGGTTGAGCCCTCTGCGCGAAGCGGACAGCGCCTTGATATCGGCTAGGACCCGCCTTGAGCAGCGGATATTTCGTCACGATGACGCAAGGGTCTCCACCGCACTGCAGCGAATCGATACCGCGTTGCAACGGATCGTGTTAACGAAACGTGCTATTGGCTTCGGTGGCTTTATGGAAAGGTACGCAAAAACAAAGCATTAAAAACTGGCACGACGACTGCACTAGCGCAGACAGATCGCTCATCGACGTCGGGAGTCCTTCCATGTCTGCTTCTGTTGCACGTGCCCCCAGTCCTACCCCCAGCCCATCGACGACCGCCAGCGAGGCGCCAAGCTTCGAGGCCCTTGCCGAGACCTATCGGCATAGCCTCTTCAAGTACGCCTGCCGGCTCTGCGGTGACAAGCAGATCGCCGAGGATCTGGTCCAGGACAGCCTGCTGCGGGCCTGGCGCTCATTCGCTCGGCTGCAGAACCCAGCGGCTGCCTTGGGCTGGATGAAGACCATCGTGCGTCGCGAGAATGCGCGCCGCTTCGAGCGCATCCAACCGCGCGAGAGCGCGATGCCAACCGAGGAGTTGCCGGCGCAGGCGGCTCAGGACTATGACACCTCCACCGACGCCTTTGTCTTGCGCCGGGCGCTTCGGGCGCTGCCGGTGGAGTATCGCGAGCCGCTGATCCTGCAGGTGCTGCATGGCTACTCGCAGCAGGAGAGCGCTGCGCGGCTTGGCCTCAGCGCGGCGGGCGCGGGGACGCGGCTGTTCCGCGCTCGCCAACGGCTGCGCGAAGCGCTGGGTGAGCGCGGATGATGCCCACGGCTTTGCGCTCAGGCGAGGAGCGCTCGGTGCCTGGCGCCGGTCTTGGCCCTCGCTTGCAGGCACCGTTGTTGCTGGTCGAGGACAACGCAGCGCTGCGCCAGATGCTGAGCTGGGAGCTCGGTGACCTCGGCTATCAGGTCCGGGCCGCCGGTGGCTGCGCCGAGGCCCGCCAGCTGATCGAGCGACAGCCAGTGTGCTGTGCGCTGATCGATATCCGCTTGCCGGATGGCGATGGCCGTGAGCTCAGTGCCGAGCTCGCCGACCGCGTTCCCGACCTGCAGATCGTGCTGATGAGCGGTGCCCATGATCTGCAGCCTGATCCGGGGCTTGCGCCGCATGTTCGCGTCTTTCTGAGGAAGCCGGTCAATCTGCAGCGGATTCACCAGCTGTTTGGCGCCACGGGCGCGCATCCGCGCCAGTGTGTCAGCAATGGCTTAAGCGTTCCATGATCCGAGTGAGCTTGAGGCCCCCAACCCCGCGCATCGC
>NZ_JBUDPI010000422.1:0-2901 GCF_054919635.1 Halochromatium sp.
AAGAACAATCGCTGAGCGCCTTGGGTCAGGGCATCTGGCTGGCGGTGACCTATCCCATCGATGTCGAGCTCTCGATCGAGCTCTTGTCGCACATCGTCGACGAAACACCCGATGAGGCCGATGGCGCCGCCGTCGCCGCCACGACCGCTCTGTTTCTGGCCGATGTCCGCGCAGAGGGCGTGCAGCACGAGAACCTGACCTTCTTCGCGACCCAGATCCTCGCCGACGTCGCCCGCCGCCACAGCGGGGTTGAATCCCAAGAGGCGTTCGACCTTTGGCGCGATCGGCTCGAGCTGCGCGAGCCCGAGAAGTTCCTGATCCGACTCCGCAACGTGGTCGACGTCCTGGTGCAAGACGAATGGTGGTTCGATCGCGACTCCCTCCAGGGCAAGCTGCCCGTCAACTGAGACTGACCGATGTTTTGGCAAGAAACCGATGCAGAGGCCGAGCCCCAGGTCCCTGACGACGTCGTCGACGTGCTGTTCCCGCTGCGCCAGTGCAAATCGCTCCCGGTCGACCATGCCCACGCACTCGCGAACGCCCTGATCGAGACGGTGCCCTGGCTGGTCGAAGAGCCCTATGCCGCAATCCATACGATCCATGTCGCTGGCTCCCAAAACGGCTGGGAGCGACCATCACAGGAGAGTGGACAGCAACTGTTGCCGTCGCGCCGCACCAAGCTCAACATCCGCATTCCCCGCGCCCGTCTGGACGATCTGAAGAGGGCGCTCGAGGGACAAACGCTTGTGCTTGAAGGCTCGAGCCTGACCCTCGGCCCGGCGAAAGAGCGTCCCCTAAGCGCGGAAAAGACCCTGTTTGCACGCTACGTCATCGCCCAGACCGACGAGGACGAAGACCAGTTTCTGCATCGAATCGCGAGCGAGCTCGCCGAGCGCGGGATCAAGATCCGCAAGGCATTGTGCGGCAAGACCCAATCGCTGAGCACCCCAAGAGGCCCCCTCCTAACCCGCAGCCTGATGCTCGCAGAGCTGAGCCTAGACGACGCAATCGCACTGCAGCAACAAGGCATCGGTGATCATCAGACCATGGGCTGCGGCATCTTTCTGCCCCACAAGGGCATCGAGGCAGTCGCCAAGGCCACTGGCTGACAGCGAGAGGCCCGGCCTCAACATTCGCTGCAAAGATGACGTATCCACAACAATTGACTAATATTCGCGGGTTTTCAAGTGCGAGCGCCAAACGCGACTGGCCGCACGCCATCACCGGTTAACCCAAGAACGCCTGCCGACAACACGGCGGCATTGAACGACGAGAGGAGCAATCGCAATGGCGATCGAAGTGAATGGTAAAACCATCGAGACCACCGACTCGGGATTCCTGGTGAATCCGCTCGACTGGGACGAAGACGTAGCCAAGGCGCTGGCGGATATCGAGGGCATCGAGCTCACCGAGCGTCACTGGGACGTCATCAATTATCTGCGCGACGAGTATCTGAACAACAACCAGAATCAGCCGATGGAGCGGGTCCTGCTCAAGGACATGGGCAAGAAGTGGGGCAGCAAGCCCAGCAGCAAGGAGGTCTACCAGCTATTCCCGCTGGCGCCGACCAAGCAAGGCACCAAGATCGCCGGGCTCCCTGAGGTCCACCGCAAAGGCGGTTACTGAGGCCGGGGCGAAGCCGGACGACGCAGCCGACCCCTTGCGGGTCGGCTCCTATAGCGACTAGTGCTCGCAGTTCTCGAGCTTCGCCCGTGCGCCTGGCAGCACCGAGATCAAGAACGTCGAGACCAGCACGACGGGCGCCAGAATGATCAGCACCAGCGCGAGCAATAGGACGATCTGTTGTGCATAGGCGACCGCTGGCACAACATGGGCTGCAGCCAGGAATAAGAGCACGGCAGCCATGAAGAAGATAAAGGATACGACGACACCGTCGCGCATCGTTCTACAGCCAAGGATCAGCAGTTGATGAGCCATCTCACTCTCCTCTCGCTCCTCTCGCGACTTACCCGCTTCATTGTCGGGCTTATTGTACGGACCGCATCGGCATCACTCTCAAAGATAGACCGGTTAGTCAGCTTCTGACGGCCTTTTCTGCGACTGACTGCCCGCCACGCCCATCCCCGCAGCAAACATGCGCTGCATCATATCCATGCTAGCAAGGCTGGTTTTCAGATAGGGCTGCATCAGCTCCATCGGATCATAACCCTCCACACCTTGCTCGATCCGGCTTTGGATATCGTCGAGCATCCGTTGCTGCAGCCCTTCAAGGTCTGGCAGTCCCATCAGTTGCCGCAGCTCGGCCGCAGAAACCTCAACGTCGATATGGAATTTCATTCGATCTACCCTCCAGTGAGCCCAGGCCTGCAGTCAGTGCCGGCTTGAGCGCGGCGGCAGCTCAGGCCGCATCGGCTCTTCGATCACCAACCCACGACGAGCACGCCGTCCAAGCAGCACGCAAGCGCGCTCGAAGGCACGCTCAGCGGCCGCGGCAGTCCACTCCCAATCGAGCGGCGGCGCAGTCGAGCGAACCTGCCAATGCCCGACGGTCAGCATGGCGCCGACGCGAATCTCGAGCGTCCAATCATGCCAGGTCGCAGACGGATCTTGCTCGTCGGCCATATCCTGCTCGACGAGACGGATACTCTTCTCGCCGGTATCATCCATCGCCGCGATCTGCGACAGGATCGCATCGTCATCGACGCAACTCTCCCATCCGGTATGTACCGCTGAGGCGGTCTCCATCAGCGCATGCACCAGCAGCTCAGGGGTCAGCTTGAAGTTCAGCGGGCTGTCCCAATCGGGATCGGCACCGATCTCGAAGTCAGTCGTCTGTATTCTCGTCATCGATCAGCAAGCGCGGCAAAGAGATGGCCAACACCACGCTAGCTTAACCCCGGAGGTAGGCCCATGTCTGTTCTCGTCGATTTCAGTATCCTT
>NZ_JBUDPI010000423.1:0-2898 GCF_054919635.1 Halochromatium sp.
GCGATCGCCGGGCTCACCGCCGCCCTACAACGCTTCGAGGTCCGTTACGAGGCCACCCGACGCGCCGAGCGCAGGCTGCGCGTCGGGCTTTTCTTCGTCACACTGGTGGTCCTCGGCGGCGGTCTGTACCTCACCCTCGGAGCCACCACGGACTTGGTTGCGCGCATCGTCCCACCCCCGATCGCCCGGACCGATCCCGACGCGGCGCAGGAGCGGCGCACGCGCCTGCTCAGGGGTCTGGAACCGGCGGAACGCACGCGGCTCGAGCGGTTCGAGGAACAAGCAGCGCTCGTGCGGGAGTACATGCAGGTCTCGCCCGACTTCAACAGCGGCGCGACGGTCGCGCTGGTGCTATCCAGCATGAGCCGCTCCGTTGAGGTCATGCCGGAGCTCTACCGGGTCGTCGCTTCGATGGCAGACGACATCCATGTCATCAACGCCCGGATGACTGCGATGGATCGGAAAATGGACGCGCTGTCGGTACTGGCGACCGAGGTGCGGGGGATGCGAAGCCAGATGGCCGTCATGGCCGCCGGGGTGGATTCGACCATGGGCCAGGCCGGGCGCATGATGCCTTGGAACTGGTGATGGCTTTGACGTTGACACTCTCTGCATTGCCCAATATGGGCAGTGCAGGCGTGCAGCCGGCTGGCGACCTGCCGGATAATTTGGAGACTTTGCCAAGCCGTTTCAGGATGCATCAGGACACCATGACCGCCGACGACTCCGGGCGAGGCCCCAGGCCGCTGCTCGGCCCCAGCCGCCGCCTGATGATCCTCATCCTTGGGCTATTGGTCGGTCTTGCCGGCTGCCAGCCGTCCGCACCGCCGCCGAGCGCGCCTGCCGACAGCTCTCGCCCCGCTCAGATACTCACAATCCGCGCGGCGGAGCTGAGCTCGAACCTGCGTTTCCCGGGCCGGGTGCGCGCCGTGCAGCGCGTCGAGCTGGCCTTTAACGTGCCGGGCCAGATCATCGATCTGCCCGTCACCGAGGGGCAAGCCGTGCCGGCGGGAGGGCTGATCGCGCGCCTCGACCCGGCCGCTTATCAGACCGCGCTGGATGTGGCCCAGGCCGAGCTCGAGGCCGCCACCGCCGAGTACGAGCGCGTGCGCGAGCTCTGGGAGCGGAGCCAGGCCGTGGCGCGCGCCGAGGTGGAACGCAAGCGCACCGCGATGGAAGTCGCGCGCTCGCGCTTCGCCGCCGCCAAGAAGGACCTCGACGACACCCGGCTGACGGCGCCGTTCGCCGGCGTCATCGCCCGCCAGCTCGCCGAGAACTTCCAGACCCTGCAGGCCAAGGAGCCCGTGGTGAGCCTGCAGAATCCGGACGCGCTGGAGATCGTGATCCACGTGCCGGAGCGAGTGGTGCGCGGCGAGCCGCGGCGTGCCGCGGGCCTCGCGGTCTTCGACGACCTTCCGGAGCGCCGCTTGCCGTTGACGCTCAAGTCCTTCGCCACCGAAGCCGATCCGCAGACCCAGACCTACGAGGTCGTGCTCGGGCTGACGCCGCCGCCGGATCTGCGGGTATTGCCGGGGATGGCCGTCGAGGTGCTTCCGGAGAGCGCCGGCGCGCGGGCGTCCTCCTCGGCAACAGCCGGAGCTGGTGTGAACGCCGCCATCGAAGCCAGCGCCGAGGGCGACGCTGCGGCCGATGGCGCGGCCCCGGTGCTGATCCCAATCGCCGCCGTGGTCGCAGCTGCCGACGGCACACCCAGGGTCTGGGTCGTGGACCCCGAGAACGGCCAGGTCGGCCGCCGCCCGATCGAGACCGGCGCCCTGCAGGCGGCGGAGGTCGCCGTGCTGAGCGGGCTCGCGCCCGGCGAGCAGATCGTCACCGCCGGCGTGCATAGCCTGCGCGACGGCATGCGGGTGCATCCGCTCGATTCTGAGCGTTGATATCGCCGCCATGAACCTCGCCGCCGCGACGCTCGATAAGCGCACCATCGCCTGGCTCGGCTGCCTGCTTTTACTGGTCGGCGGCTGGATCAGCTACCAGCAGCTCGGCCGCTTCGAGGACCCGGAGTTTGTGATCCGCGAGGCGGTGATCGCCACGCCCTATCCCGGCGCGCTGCCGACCCAGGTCGCCGACGAGGTCACCGATGTCATCGAAGGCGCCGTGCAGCAGCTCCAAGAGGTCAAGGAGATCACCTCGGTCTCCGGCATCGGGCTGTCGCGGGTCAAGGTGGAGATCAACCTACCCTTCGCGCGCAGCCGCGACCAATTGGAGCAGGTCTGGGACAAGCTCCGGCGCAAGATTGCCGATGCGCAGCGGTCTTTGCCGCCTGGCGCCGGCCCGCCGGTGGTCAACGACGACTTCGGCGATGTCTACGCGCTGTTCTTCGCCGTCACCGGCGGCGGCTATTCGTTGGAGCAGGTCCGCGACTACGTCGAGGTGCTCGAGCGTGAGCTGGTGCTGGTGCCAGGCGTGGCCCGGGTCGCGACCCTGGGCGCCCCTCAAGATGCGATCTATGTCGAGATCGCGGCGTCGAAGGCCGCGCAGCTCGGCATCACCCGCGAACAGATCGACGAGGCGCTGCGCCGACAGAACCTGATCTCGGCGGCCGGGGACCTGACCGCCGGCCCGCAGCGCATCCGCATCGTCCCTGACGGTCAGGTCGATTCGGTGGCCGCCATCGGCAACATCGTGCTCGGCGCCGGCGGCGGCGAGCAGGTGATCTTCCTGAAGGACGTGGCCGAGATCCGGCGCGACGTCGTCGAGCCGGCGCGGGCACTGGTGCGCTACGACGGCCAGCCTGCCATCGGTCTCGGCCTGTCCAATGTCGCCGGCGGCAATGTGGTCGAGATGGGCGATGCGGTGCGCGCGCGGCTCGCGGCGCTCGAGTCGCAGCGGCCGGTGGGCATGGAGCTGAACGTCGTCTCCTATCAATCCGACTCGGTG
>NZ_JBUDPI010000424.1:0-2870 GCF_054919635.1 Halochromatium sp.
CAGAGCCAACCCCAGGCTCAGTGCCAGCATCGACCCCAGCATTATCGCCGGCCTCGCCATCCAACTCGCCATCAGCTCTTAGAGCACAGGCTCCCAGCGCACAGTGCATCACCTTCTCAGCGAGCCCACGCGAGCAGGCCGAGGCCATGAGCGATGCAGCGCAGATTGCGCTCGCCGAGGTCGAGCAGCGCCGTCAACGCCTGCTCACCGGCCGGAGCCTCGCGCAGCAAAGCGGTGGCGACAGTGCACTGGCGCATGCATTGGCGGCCCAGCTGCAGGCGCTCGCGAGCAACGTGCAGCAGCTCGTCGAGGCCAGTATCGCGATCTCCGCTGGTCACAGCCTGCCGCGAGCAAAGCTACCGCCGGAGCCAAGCCCACGCTGGCGCCACCGGCTCGCGCTCGCCTTACCCAATGCGCTGGCGATGGGGCTCGCGTTTTGGGTCTCGGTGCTCACCTGGATGCTGCTTCAATGGCCTCCAGAGGGCCTACTCGCGGTGGTGATGGCGCTGGTGCTGATCGGCGGACACACGCTGCAGAAGACGCCGATCCTGCAGCCCCCTAAGCTCACCCTGCTTGGCTTTGTGATCGGCATCATCGGCACCGCGCCGATCTACCTACTCTTGATGCCGCAGCTCGATGGGTTTGCTGAGCTCGCGCTCGCGCTGTTTCCGATCTATTTCGCGATTGCCTACTTCCTGCACGCGCTGCCCCCACCGCATCAGCTGACCTTCCTGCGCATCGGCGTCCTCGCCATCATGCTGCTGAATCTCGAGCCCCATCAGGTCTACGACGCCGTTGGCTACATCGATGCAGCACTTTCAGCGGCCACCGGCTTTCTGATCGGTGTCGCAGCGCCCGCCCTGGTGCGCGGCGCCACGCCACAGGAACAGGCGAGAAGAGCCATCAAACGCCTATTAGCGCTGCTGAGCGACGCCCAGCAGGGCTTGGCGGACCTGGACCGCCCCGGCATTGCGACCGCGCTGACGCGACACGAGCAACAGCTGCGGGTTGAGCAGCAAGCGTTCTCAGAGCTGCTCCCGGCCTGCTATTCAGCTCAGGCTCCGCACAACGATCATGACCGCATCCGTGCCCTCGGCGATGCCATGCAGGGGCTGGTCACGCGCTTCCGCGGGCTGCAGCGCGCGCGTGTGCGCTGGGGGGTTGCGCTACGCCGTCAAGGGCTCGGCACCAGGCTCGGCCGCCAGCTGCTCAAGCCTTTGGTCTCGACCTACGCGGCCTTCATGCACAAGCTCGACGACCCTAGGGCCCCAGCCTCAGTCGCCGCGCTAGACGCGGTAGTCAGCGATGTGCGCACCGAGCTAACAAGGATCGACGCCTATCGGCACGACGAGCCGGTCAACGCCGATGCCGTCTATACCCTCACCATTGCCGGTCACTACCTCGCGGTGATCCACGCACTGCGGGATCTCGCGGCGGCGCTTGACGCGATCGATTGGTCGGCCTGGCGCCGGGCTCGGTTCTAAACACCCAGCACCCAGCCGCTGCGGCTGGCTACTGCTCCAGCGCGCCCGCAGCAACAAGACATCGCTCGATCTGATCAGATGTCGTTACAATGCACGGCATCAGTCGCAAGAGTGCGGAATACCCGCAAGAGGAGCCTCGATGTCTCAGTCACAGCGCCAGCGCTTTTGTCCGCGCGATGCCGGGCAGGTGTTTCACGGGCCGTCCGCCTGGTCGCCGCGTGGCGCCCGGCTCCTACTTGCTGCCACGGTTGCCGCTGTCATCAGTGGCTGCGCCAGCAATGCCCAGGTCAGCGACCCGCTGGCCTCGCTCGGCAATCCCTTCCAACGACCCACCGAGGCCGGTTTCCGATCACTGATTCAGGCCAACTGCGGCACGATGAGCATTGGCAGCAAGACAGTCAGTGCCCTGCTCGGCAGTGACAGCAGCTTCGATGGATTGGTCACCGCCCTCTACGAGGGTGATATCTCCAACGACGAATTCATGAATCAGGTCTTGCTGCAGCACCCCGCGCCGGATGCCAACGTCCCGGCGACCGGCTGCGTCATGGACCAGCTCGCACAGTGCTTTGCTGAGACCTGCAAGGTGCAAACGCCCGCCGAGCGCGAGAAGTTGGCGCAAGCTCATCAAGAAAAGGTCGACGAGATCGAGTCAACGGTCACCATCGATCAAACCCCGTTACCGGCAGACAACGCGCCCGAGATCGAGCGCATGATCGAGACCTCAAAAGAGGAAGGACCCAAGCCCCTGCCCTAAGCAGGCGCTAAGCAGGCCCTAAGCAGGCCCAGAGAAGACCCTGAGCGTCTGACCGTTATCCGTATCGGGAATGCCTGAGCAATGGCCGCGACCATCCGCTGAGCAGCCGCCAGCCGAGCGGGAGCCGAACGCCAGGGCGCCGACCAAATCAAGGGCTTGGCGCCGACGCCTAGGCCGCGCCCTGTCGATACTGATGCTCGGTCTGACCAGCCTAGTCTCGGTGCTGCTATTGATCGACCTAGGGATCTCGCTGTCGACCCGCCAGTCGATCACCGACGACCTCGACCAGGTCCAGCCTGCTCAGGTGGCGCTGCTGCTGGGCACCTCGCCCAGTCTCCGAGGTCGACCCAACGAGTTCTACCAGGCCCGCATCAAGGCCGCCGCTGAGCTCTATCGCTGCGGCAAGGTGCGTGGCATCTTGGTCAGTGGCGACAACGCGACCCGTTACTACAACGAACCGGTCGCAATGCAGAAGGACCTCATGGCAGCGGGTATTCCGCCCGAGTACATCACCCTCGATTACGCTGGCTTCCGCACCCTGGACTCGATGGTGCGTGCGAAACAGGTCTTCGGACTCGAGGAGGTGCTGGTGGTCAGCCAGCGCTTCCACGCAGCACGCGCGATCTTCCTCG
>NZ_JBUDPI010000425.1:0-2827 GCF_054919635.1 Halochromatium sp.
TACGCTGAATGTGCTGCCCGTGCCGGCTCTGCTGGCCACGGTGATGTCGCCGCCAGCCCCGCCGGCGCCACCGTCGCCACCAACGCCGTCAAAAAACCCGTCCTGGTTGGCGCCTTCGCCGCCAGCCCCCCCAAAGCCGCCGATGCTTTGCACATCAATACCCACCCCGTCCTTCGTGGTGATGGGGTAAGGGGTCTTGCCGCCATTGTTGGCATCGGCAGTGATGGTGATCTTGCCGCCATCGCCTCCGTCGCCGCCATCGCCGCCTTGGGCGTGGCCGCCGCTACTGTCTTCGTTGGCATCGCCGCCAGAGCCTCCTAAGGCGGTTACGTTGATTCCGCTAATCGCGCTGTTAAGCCCGAAGCCTTTGTCGAAGTGCATCGTCACGGAGAGGTTGTACGGAGTGAATCCGTCCCCGCCGTTCTGGCCGTCCTCGTGGTCATCCCCAGTTGCATTGGCCCCATCGGACGCGAAATCGCTGAACAGGAGCGCAAAGTCGCCATCACCGGCGCCCTGACCTTTAGCGTCTGGCCCGAAATTGCCCGTCACATCCTCGTACAAGACCTCCGTGGGGCCGCCATCCGCCGTCGTGACGTCCTGAACCGAGATATCGCTACCGGAGCAGGTGTACACGCCATCACTCTGGCTGCAAGCCGCTCGCACCGCGAACGGAGCAAGGAACAATCCGGTCAAGAGGGTCGTCGCAAGCGCGGTTGAGCATTGAATACTCGGCAGCACCCCGAAGCCGCTGTGCTTGGCGGCCCGGTCGGCGATGTGCCGAACGCTGTCCAGGTGACCGTCGATCAGGGTTGGCTCATCAGCGACCGAAGTATCGACCGGGCCAATTTCGTCGGAAGTCGTGTATTCGGTCACGGGGCAGCCTCCTGAGAATGAGATTGACGCAGTCATGCGCCTAGGTTACGCGCCTGATACTAAGGCCGTCTGAGAGGGAAACCCTTTCAAAGGCTTTCAGCCGCGTTGGGCAAGGCGGAGGACTTGGCTGCTCAGCTGACCCTTAGCACCGCGTGGAGTTGATAGCCCTGGCCGCGCAGGACATGGATACCGCCGTCAGCATCGGCAGCGGCACCGCAGTCACGCAATTTCTTGCGCAGGCGGGTGATGCGAACCTCGATGGCAGCCTTGCTCGCACCTTCGGTGCTGCCGCCGATGATCTCGGCGAGCTGCCAGTTGTCCAGCCGCTGGCCGGGGGCGCGGAGAAAGGCGGTGAGCAGAGTGAGCTCGATGGGGTGCAACAGGACCTGGCCGTTGCGGCCGTGCAGGCTGGCGTTGGCGGTGTCGATGCTGCCGCCGTTGGGCAACGGGGTCGGCTTCAGACGCCGCGCCAGGGAGGCGACGGCGGCGAGCAGGGTTTCCGGGGCCTGAGGCTTGGCCAGATAGATGTCTGCGCCGCTGGCGTAGCCTTGGGCCATCTGTTCGGCCGCATTGCGGGCAGTGAGCATGATGATGCCGACACTGGGGTGGGTTTGGCGCAGCCGCTGCGAAAGACGGATACCGTCTTCGCCAGGCAGGTTGAGATCGAGGATGAAGAGGTCGATGACGCCGTCGGCGAAGGCCAGGTCATCGAGCTCTTCAGCACAGCCGAGGGCGGTGACCCGGTGGCCGGCCTGGCCCAGGATGTCGGCGGTGACCAGACGCAGGGCGTCGTGATCTTCGACCAGTGCTATATGGAGCGAGGCAGCCATAGTCTGAACCGGATATGCGTCGGTGTCGGGCGGTAGTCGATGTCACCCTCGATCAACCGTGCCATGCCTCTGCAGAGAAACAGGCCCAGTCCCGAGCCGGTGACATTGTGTGCCTTGGCGTGGCGATAGTAGCGGTCGAATACCCGGTCCGGGTCGGGTCGGCCGGACTTGCCGGGGTGGTTCGCCACCTCCAGGGCGATGCCGTCGATGCCATGCCGTGCAGCAGGCTCCAGGCGCAGGCTGATGGGACTCTGCGGCGGGCTGTATTTGAGGGCGTTGTCGAGCAAGTTGGTGATGATGATCCGCAGCAGGGTGCTGTCGGTGTGGACGCGGGGTGCCGTGCCAGTGAATTGGACGCGTTCGGCCATGGGGCGATGCTCGACCAATTCGCGCACCTGGGCCTCGACATCGCGCTCGGTCACCTGGGGCTGGAGCAGGCTGTTGTCGAGCCGATCGACCAGGGCGCAGCGTTCAATGACGGCTGCCATGTCATCGATCGCCTGATCCGCCTGCATGCTCAAGGTCGGCGTGCGGTGCGTGGCTCCCAAGACCATACGCACGATGGCCAAGGGCGTCTTCAATTCATGCGTCACCATGGCAAGGAAGCGCCCCATTTCTTGGCGCTTCGCTGTTTCGAGCTCGGAGTGCTGTTGCGCTTTGCGATAGGCCATCTCCAGTTCCGCACGGTGCCTGGCCAGGCGCTGCGCACGAATCTGCAGCAAGATCACGACAGCAAGCCCCGTCCACAGGGTGTAGAACAGGAAGCCATTGAAGCTCCAGTCTCCGGCGGGCACCAGCCCCATAGCTGGAAAGGTGGAGATCGAGAGGCTAACGACAATTAAGGCGTAGAGGGTGACGAGATAAGGTTTCGGTACCAGCGTCAGCGCTTCTTGCTGATGAGGACCATCTGTGCGGATGCTGACCGCAGTCGCCAGCGACAGGAGCGGCAGGATCAACACCAGGGCGTTTGTCAGGATCAGCGCCTTACCCACATCGCCCAGCGCCACCAGCAACAGCGCCAGCGCAAACAGCGGCAGGATTATGCGGAACAGTCCCAGCAACCAAGGATGCGGCCGGTATTCCCGCAGCAGCCGATAATCGAAGTAGTACGCCGACGCCGCGAA
>NZ_JBUDPI010000426.1:0-2816 GCF_054919635.1 Halochromatium sp.
GGGGTGCTTTCAGTCGCGTCGTTGGCGTGATCGCCAGCGGGATGCGCTCCAGCGAGACCTGCAGCACATCGGCCGAGTTACCGGTGTTGCGCCCGCCGAGATAGCTGCCGCGATTGGCCTGCTGGCTGGGGTACAGGATGATCTCGGGATCACCGTCGGCGATGCCCAGATACAGCTGCCACTGACGCGCGAACTGGCCGGGCGCCGGGGTGAGGTTGCTGTACTGAGCGCACGCGATGGCGTCGAGGTCGAGGGCAACGTCGCTGATCAGCTGGTGGCCTGCTGATGTGAACCGGTAGGTCTTGGCGTCGTAGGACCAGCTCCCAGATTTGCCTGATGCATCGGGGTCCAGCAGCCCGCCTTTGGGCTGCAGGCCTCCATCGATGGCCGGTTGGTGATCGACATAGGGGTCGAGACCCTGGCCTCGCATGCGGGCGATCAGATCGACCGGGGCGCCGATCTTGGCCATCTCGCCGAGTACTTGCCAGGTGACCAGGGATGAGCTCGGGGTGGCTTGATCCTGCTGAGCAGTCGGCGCCTGGGGCGCGCTGTCGTCTGGCTTCAGCGGCACCTGTGCCGCCACTTCAGCGTCGTTGCCCTTGGCCATGACCCAATCGATAAATGCACCCGGGTCGGCAGCATAGGCCACAGCATCGCTGAGCAGGTAGGCGGGCGGGAGCTGCAGCTGCTGGAGCTGCCCAAGGAAGCGGGCCAGGTTGAATCCACGCGCCGCCAGCAACTGGTTGAACGCCTGCTCGTTGAGCATCAGCGCGTCGAGCAAGGCTTCGAAATCGCCCTCGACGGTGTCGAGGTCATCGAAGAACGGCTGCGCATCGAAGGTCTCCCAGAACTCGACGTAGTCAGGAGGCGTTAGGCCGGAGTGGAGCACGTCCAGAAGCACCTCGGAGAGGCCGTTCTGGTCGAGATCGCGCACCTGGGCTTCGACATCGTCAAGGCCAACGCTGGTATAGGCCGCATGCAGCTGCTCGAAGGCGGCTTGATATTGGGCGATCGTCGCGACTTCGGTGCTTTCCTGGTACACGCCTGGCAGGCTCGGCAGCGCGGAATCGAGTCCGCCGACGCTGATCGCAACCTGCTCGAGCAGCACCTCTTCTTGGACGGCACTTGCGGGTAGATTGGCAAGATCCGCCTGCGGCAATGGCAGGCCCGCGTGGGCGACTCTAAGCGCGACAAGCGAGCCTGCGCCCTTCGTCGGCTCAGTGGTGAGCTGAGCGCCGTCGATGCCGACGTAGACGTACTCCATCACGTCCAACACCTTGCCGTTCTCATTGGTGAGCAGCATGAGCTCACGCTCGCCGATCTGAGGCTGGGTGCCGGTATCGCTCGCGGTTGGCGCCTCGGATTCAGCCATCGAGAAGCTGCCCAAACTCAATCCGAGAAACGTGGCGCAGACCCACAAGGTGGCCCGGGCGATGAGGGTCTGATCTGTGCGCTTCATGGATTGCCTCTGAGTCTGATCGAGGAGCGGCAGCTCGGGAGCTAACGCAGTCCGTGTCGATGCTACCATCCGATCTGATCAACCAATTGACTCACCGTCCCACTGCGGTTGACTCAGCGTCCCATTGCGCTTGTTTTTCAGGTCTTAGCCGTTGCGATTCGGGTACTCGAGGTCGCGCTAGGCGAGCTCTAATCAGGAGAGCGAGAGGCCTTGGATGAGGTGGCGAATGGCGGTGGGATACTTCGTCGACCTCGGTTCCGAGCGACTGCCCGAGCTCGGCTTGGGCAGCTCGGTGCGCATCCGGCCAGGCGGCATGCCGAAGCGGGCGCGAAACGCCCGACTAAAATGGGCCTCGCTGTTGAAGCCAGTGTCAAAGGCGATTGCGCCAATCGAATGGCTCCGAAACAGCGGCGAGAGCAGCATGTCTCGGCTGCGCAGCAGTCTTCGGTCTCTGAGATAGCTCGCAACACCATTCCAGGGCGCGAACAGTCGGTAGAGCTGGGTTCGGGAGATCCGAAACCGTTGCGCAAGCTGCTCGACGTCGAAGGGCTCAGCCAGATGCTGCTCGATATAGCTGCGGATCGCCTCGCCCATCGCCTGGCTCACCTCTGGCTCTAGCTCCTGACAGACCCGATCCTCGATCGATAGCCATTCTTGAAGCAAGCCCATGGTTCCGTGAACAGCGGTGTCGGCTTGTGCAAGGCTCATTTCCGGCAACTTTCGCCAGAGGCTGAAAAGGTGCTCTGCGAATAGGCTTACCAGTGGGTCGCTGCTGCTGATCTTTTTCGCGTGCAGTTTCTCGAGACGCGGTGAGATGCTGTCTTTGATGGCGTGGGGAATGACAAGCGTCAGGTTGGTAAAGTCGGTGAGGCGACTGTGGATTGGCTGCTCCGTATCGATGATCAGCATATCGCCCGACACTAGTTCCGTGTCTGCATTGATCAGTCCACCACCGCAATGAAAGTATTGGATCAGAATCAGGCCGAGCTGGTCGGCGGCAATTCGCCGCTGCGAGCGAGAAAAGACCTGGGACGGCGCCTGAGTGAGGCCGAGCGCGTTGCCGTTTAGGTCAGCGGCGGCGATGACGGTCCGCTGGTCATCATGCGGGGAAACGTTATCGAGCGCGGAGACATCGAATAGAGCCCCGATGTTCTCGCGCCAGGCATCGTATCGCCAGTCTGGGTCCAATTCTCCTGAATCAAAATGGACCAGAGAGATCGGCTGATGCTGCTGGGATGTCGACGCTTGACGTGCTGGACGGTGCCCGGTCTCCATGAAGGGTGTGACTCCTTCTGGCTAAGGTGTTGTTTTGCAGGCTACCGGGTCAAGTATAGATCCATATGCCGCGTGTTTACCC
>NZ_JBUDPI010000427.1:0-2815 GCF_054919635.1 Halochromatium sp.
GGTCCTGCAACACCGCGTTGACCACGCTGTAGCCATTGCCCCAAACCTGAGGCTCATAGACGGAGATGGCGCCGACGACCAATCCCCCAAGCGCCATGCGCCCGGCCAAGGGCATCGGCAGCCGACCAAAGAGCTGATGCGAGCGTTCCAATAGGCTCAGGAACATCGGCGCCAAGTGGCCGGCTAAAATGCCTAGCATGAGATAGAGCGCGAGCTCCCAATCGCTGACCAAGCTAAACGCTGGGATCTGGTAGACCGGCGCATAGCCGAGGATCTCATGGACAGTAGTATTCGCGATCACCGCAGCGATAATTAGCGGACCGATATGCTCCAACGCGATCGAACCGAGCACGATCTCAGCGACGAACAGCGTCGCCGCGATCGGCGCGTTGTAGGCCGATGCGAGCCCCGCGGCAGCACCAGCGGCCACGAGCAACCGTAAGCGATCGCGCGGGAAGCGACTGATCCGGCCCATCGCCGAGGCCACCATTGCGGCCAACTGGACCATCGCGCCCTCGCGACCGATCGAGCCGCCGGAGGCAACGGTCACCAACGATGAGCCGGCCTTCACGAGGCTATGGCGCACGCTGATCCAGCCGTCGCCAACGGCCACTGCCTCCATGTAGTCCGTGGTCTTGCGGCCTCGCAGCAAACCGCCAACTTGCTGCAGAATCAGACCCGCCAGCAGCCCACCAGCCACCGGCAGCAACAGTCGCTGCCAGGGCTCTAGTGCAATCGCCGCGGCAACCAAGCCCTTCTCTTGACCACTGACGAGCCATTCCAATAACCGAATCCCCTCGCGGAACAACACCGTGACAAAAGCACCGAAAAATCCTGCTAACGTCGCCATCAGGAGCAGCACATACAGCTCCGCTTGAGCCGTCGAGATCAGGAGCACCGCACGTCTTGGCAGCCGTACTGCAGCCCCAAGCGCAGCGCTTGCGCTGAATGAGCCACCACTGATCGCCCAGCGCTGCTCCCAACGCACCATCGCTGCAGTGATCAGTGATAGAAAGAGCGCAATCAGCACCCAGACCGGTGCCCGTGCCCCCTCCGGTGCAATACCACCCTCGCCGCCGCCCTTTGCGGTGACCGCCTGCTGTCGAATGGGCCCCTCAGACCCAGTCGCACTCAAAGACGCTTGCTCGCTAGCATTCAACGCTGTTGATTCCGGATCAGCGGGCCGCCCCGAGGTGGAGCCATCGTCAGCCATAGCGCTGGCCTGTCTGTCTGGCTCCTGTTGCGGTTCTGGTTCTGATTCTGGTTCTGGCTCCGACTCCGGCTTTGGCTCCGGCTTCGCGGATATTGATCCTTCAGCGCTCGACGGCTGGACTTGCACCGAGATTGATGGAGATTCGGATACTGGACGAGCCTCGAGAGCGTCCTCTTTGGCGATCTCGGGTGCTTTCGTACTATCTGAGGCCTCGGGCGCTTCGAATTCTTCAGGCGCGACGGGCGACATAGCGCGCGCTGATCGATCATCGAGATCAATCGATTCGCGGGCTCCAGGCTCGGCACCCGCCGCCGCAACCGACAGACTCGCATGCTCCGCGGTGGCTGGACAGCTGATCTGGTCGCCGCCCCTTCGCTGCTCAGCCCACTGCTCCGCCTGGCGCTCAACCATCGTGCTGGCCGCCACCGCGTCCCGTCGCCTAACCTGCCCCAATAGCGGCACACGCAACAGTGCGCCGACGCGCAAGACGCCGTTCAGATTACAAGGAGGTGAAAAGGCCTCCGGATTGGCTTCCCAGAGCGCCAACATGATCTGATCCCGCGTCAGTCCAGCGTCGACGTAGAGGCTGCCAGCGATCCCCCAAAGCGTCTCGCCCGATCGCACCGGTCCGTAGGTTTGCTCAGCGAAGGCAGACGAGCTGGAGCCGAATGCAAGGACGAGCAACAGGCTCACAAGTTGCAAACGAGCCAAAGGGCGAAGTGTTCTCAATGTAGCCAATCTCGGTCTGTCCCAAGGCGAGCCAAGGAGCGCCTTAGAACACTCATGCTGCTCGACGTCAAGGCCATTAGAAAAGCTTGTCTCGTGGGGATTTCCAGCGTGCGTCCTTACACAGTCTCGTGAGCCGCAATCGCCGGCCTTGCTTCTGCCGCGAGTCTCATGCTCCGCCCTTCCGGCATACGCCCACGCTCGAAGCCGATGCAGGACAGCTTGACGCAGTAAGTAGCACCCCCGGATGCGGAGAATGCGTCACCCCACTTGCAGTTGGCGAGCACGGACGGAGAAGCGCTTCGCGTGCTCGATGGCTTTAGCTTCAGCGTCATCCAGGGTCAGCAACGGACTGCTGAAATCCTGCTCACCTCGACTCACTGCTTTGAGCTGATCGTCATAGCGCTTAAGCAGGTGATCAAGGTTCATGCGGATCATCATCATCTCCAGCGACAACTCGTCCTGCAACGCATTGAGACGTCTGCGCTCTTCCTCATCGCGGCAGGCCTCGATTCGCTCCTTGAGTACCGTCTCGATCTGATGGCGCGTGGTGCGCAGGTCAGGAAGGACCGTTCGAATCAGCTCGCGGGCGTCAATCTGCTGCATGGTAGCTCGGGCGAGATCAAGCAAAAAATTGCCGATGTTGACCGGGGAGTGCCCTGTTGTCGAGCCTGATCTTCTGGCTTCAGTGGGGGCTTGCTGTCAGTCGTCCTGCTCTGTTGTCCTGCGGGGCGGTCTTTAGGCGAATTCTGTCAAAGCTCATACCGCCTTGCTGGTCTTTTCGCTCGCCTTCTTCGTCGCGGCGCCGGTCACATAGCCCCGCTATGCTCCCGGCGACGCTCCTCGAAGGCAAACGAAAATCCTGCGCAATTCGGT
>NZ_JBUDPI010000428.1:0-2804 GCF_054919635.1 Halochromatium sp.
CCTCGCCACGGACGACTTGTCTCAGGGCCTCGCTGACCTTGACCAGGAAACGATCGCCGACAGCATGCCCGTAGCGATCATTGACGGGTTTGAAGCCGTCGAGATCGAGATAACAGACGGCGAGCGCGTTTCTCTTGCGTCGCAACTGAGCGATTGCGTGTTCCAGGCGATCGGTCAACAGCCGCCGGTTGGGCAAGCTCCTAGTCACATCATGGATGTATCCGTGCCAGAGCACGCTGCCGTCAGGCTGTCGCTGCGGACTGGCTTCGCCTTCCACCCATTGCGTTCGCCCATCGGGGAATCTGACTCGGTAGGTTTCCTGCCAGGTTGTTAGCGCCTCTGCAGAACGCTGGATCGACACCTTGATCCGTTCAAGGTCATCGGGATGAAGCACGGCGAGCACCGGGCTTGCGTCCTCCATCAAGGTATCTGGGTCAATGCCATAGATCGCCTTGACGCCCTCGCTGGCAAACGGAAACGCGCTGTGCCCGTCGGGCCAGCGCTGAAACTGATAGATCATGCCTGGCACGTGCGCAGCGATCTTCTCAATACGCTCATGAAGCTCTTGGATACGATCGCGCTCAAATGTCAGCGCCTCATACATCTGCAGCCGCGCACTCACATCGCGGGCGATCCCGAGCACGCCAACGAGGCCTCCCTCGGCGTCGAACATCGGTGTCTTAATCGTCTCAACCTGTTCCTGATGGCCGTCATCGGCAAAGATCAGGGTCTCTCGATTCAGGGTCGGGGCACCGGCGGCAATCGCATCGCGATCGCTTTGGCGAAACGCCGCTGCTTGCTCCGCTGCGACAAAGTCCGCATCGCGCCGGCCTATGACCTCGGCCTCGGTAGCGCCAACGAAACGCTCGAAGCGAGGGTTGCAGGCAAGGTAGACGCCATCCGGGTCTTTGAGCCAGACCAGATCCGGAATCGTGGCAATCAGGGTCTTGAGGAAGCTCTGTGCCTCTCGCAATCGCGCCTCGCTTCGTCGCAAGGCGCGCTCATCGCTCACGCGCTGCTCTTGGTCACGCAGCAACAGGCCAATCAGCACACCGATCAGGGGCAAGACGAACAGAAATGGAAGGGCAACATCCGTTAAGACCTGGATGCGCAGCGTCGCAGGCAAGAGGACGACCCAGGCCAATGAGGCGAGATGCACGGCGAAGCCAAAGGCAAGCAGAGTCCAGAACGTGACCTGAGCTCTGCCTCTGCGTCGCAGATGATAAAACAGCGACCCAAGCGCGGCTGCGGTCACGATGGTCGCAATGCCCATCATAACCCCCGGCCCACCGAGCCAAGCTCGGTAGCCAATGGCAACCAGCCCCGAGATGATCGCAGCCGGAATGCCACCGAATAGGCCCGCCATGCCGATCACGACAGTACGTCCGTCGAAGATCAACGGCCCAAACGTCACCGGATAGGCCATGCCCAACAGCGCTGTCACGCCAAACATCAGGCCGATCAGTGCCTGTGTCGATAGACGTTCGCGCGGCAAGCGCGCCATGAACAGGCCATGCGCCAACACGAGCGCCAACAGCAGCGAGGCGTTATGGATCAGCCCACCAAGGATGTTCATAAGCGGTTGCGCGAGCAGCTCCCAGGCTGAGACTGATGGCAAAACATCGCCGCTCCAGCGCTACATCGGAAAACCACCCCCCGGCGGAAAGCCGCCACCAGGTGGCATCCCGCCACCCATGCCCGGCGGCAGTCGCCCCTGCATCTGGCGCATCATCTTCGCCATGTTGCCGCCCTTCATCTTCTTCATCATCTTCTGCATCTGGGTGAACTGCTTCAGCAGCTTGTTCACGTCCTGCACCTGGGTGCCCGAGCCCGTGGCAATCCGCCGCCGGCGCGAGCCCTTGATGATCTGCGGGTGGGCACGCTCCATCGGCGTCATCGAGTCGACAATGGCGACCAGTTTCACCACCTCCTTGTCATTGACCTGGCTCTTCATGTGCTCCGGCATCTGACCAGCGCCGGGGAGCTTATCGAGCAGCCCAGCCATGCCGCCCATCGAGCTCACCTGCTTGAGCTGATCGCGAAAGTCGGTGAGATCGAAGCCCTTACCCTTCTTGATCTTCTTCGCCAGCTTCTCGGCCTTCTCGTGGTCGACCTTCTGCTGCATCTCCTCGACCAGCGAGACCACATCGCCCATGCCAAGGATTCGCGAGGCGATGCGGTCCGGATGGAAGGGCTCCAGCGCGTCGCTCTTCTCGCCAACGCCGAGGAACTTGATCGGCTTACCGGTGATCTCGCGAATCGAGAGCGCCGCACCGCCGCGGGCATCGCCATCGATCTTGGTCAGCACCACGCCGGTCAATGGCAGCGCGTCATGGAAGGCGCGCGCGGTCTTGGCCGCGTCCTGACCGGTCATGCTGTCGACCACGAACAGCGTCTCGACCGGCGTGACCGCGGCATGCAGGTCCTTGATCTCCTGCATCATGCGCTCGTCGATCGCGAGTCGACCCGCGCTGTCGACGATCAGCACATCCTGACCCTGGCGGCGTGCCGCGTCGAGCGCCGAGCGAGCGATCTCAACCGGCTGTTGCTCTGGAGTGCTTGGGAAGAAGCTGGCGTCGACCTCGGCCGCGACCGTGCGGAGCTGATCGATGGCTGCCGGACGATAGATATCGCAGCTGACCACCATCACGCTCTTCTTCTGGCGCCCTTTGAGATAGCGCGCCAGCTTGCCGGCACTGGTGGTCTTACCGGAGCCCTGCAGACCGGCGAGCAGGATCACCGCCGGCGGTTGCTGGCGCAGATCCAGCCCCTCGTTGGACTCGCCCATCAGACTGACCAGCTCG
>NZ_JBUDPI010000429.1:0-2801 GCF_054919635.1 Halochromatium sp.
AAGCAGCAGCTCTCGGTCATGGTCGATGAATCACTGGGCGCCATGAACATGCCCACCCGCAGCGAGCTGCGCACCCTGCAGGACCGGCTGCAAGAGACGCGGCGCGAGAACAAGCAGCTGCGCCGGGAGCTGGACCAGGTCCAACGCCGGCTGGCAACCCTGCCCGCCGGCGCTCCTGCTAGCAACGAGGTCAGCGCCGGCAGATCGAGCACCGCGTCGAAGACCACCGGGACCAGCAAGAAGACCAGCACACGGAAGAAGGCCGCGGCGAAGCCGAGCACAAGCCCTGACGCAAGCTGATGCAGCATCCCCGGCCTGCGGGCCGACAGCCAAGCCTGGATCAACGCGAGACAGTGAGCGGTTTGGCCGCTGCCTCCGCCAACGACTCAACGGGCAGCTCGGCTCGCAATGCGCTGCAGCGCTTGACAGCGCCTCGCCAGCGCCCGCTCACCACCTCCGATTCAATCCCTAAGCACGAGACGGACAGCGCCAAGACGCGTCCGCACCAGCGATCTACAGAGGAGCACCGCCGCATGTTTCCGATCGATATCCGTCCCGACACGCTCGGCGAGGAGATGCTCGACTACAGCCGCAAGCTCGGTCAGGGCATGCAAAACCTACTCGACGCCGGCGACATCGACAGCGGCGTCAGCCCCAAGGATGCCGTCTATCGCGAAGACAAGCTGGTGCTCTACCGCTACCAACGACCGGCCGATGTGGCCCAGCAGGAGACACCGCTGCTCGTCGTCTACGCACTGGTCAACCGGCCCTACATGACCGACATCCAGGAAGACCGCTCGACCATCAAAGGCCTGCTCGCCACCGGCCAGGACGTCTACCTGATCGACTGGGGCTATCCGGACCAGGCCGACCGCTCGCTAACGCTCGACGACTACATCAACGGCTACATCGATCGCTGCGTCGACCACATCTGCCACACCCATAGCGTCGACAAGGTCAATATCTTGGGCATCTGCCAGGGCGGCAGCTTTAGCCTGATGTACTCGGCGCTGCATCCGGACAAGGTGCGGAACTTGGTGACGATGGTCACGCCGGTCGACTTCAAGACGCCGGACAACATGCTGTCGAACTGGGTGCAGCACGTCGACGTCGATCTCGCCGTCGACACCATGGGCAATATACCCGGCGAGCTGCTGAACTGGAGCTTCCTGTCACTGAAGCCATTCAGCCTCACCGGCCAGAAGTACATCAACATGGTCGACATGCTCGACAAGCCGGAGAAGGCGAAGAACTTCCTGCGCATGGAACAATGGATCTTCGACAGCCCAGACCAGGCCGGCGAGACCTTCCGTCAGTTCATCAAGGACTTCTACCAGCAGAACGCCTTCATCAACGGCACCGCGCGGGTTGGCGAGCGCCCGGTCGACCTCAAGCAGATCCGCTGTCCTGTGCTCAACATCTATGCGATGCAGGATCATCTGGTCCCACCGGACGCCTCCAAGGCCCTCAACGGCCTCACCGGCAGCGAGGACTACACCGAGCTCGCCTTCCCTGGTGGCCATATCGGCATCTATGTCAGCGGCAAGGCGCAGAAAGAGGTCACGCCGGCCATCGGCGAGTGGTTGAACGCGCGCTGAGGCCGACCTCACACCGACTAGGCGCCAACCGAGCGACAACCCAAGCGGGCGACATCCGGGCGCGCCGAATCCATCCACGCTCCTTGCGCAGCGCGTAGCGGAGCCTGGCTGCCTGTTACTATAGAGACGCTAACCTCATGCCCTTGCTTAAAGACTAACGGTGCTGCGTGGCTTCCGGTCAGTGGCGAGCGGCACTTCCAATGACGGAATGCGGCACCCAGCCAGCAACAACGGGAAGCCAATATGCGCGTCAACGAGCCAGTCACCCAGCAGCGTGTCCCGGTCGCCGACGATGCGACCATCCTCTCGACCACCGATCCCAAGGGGCGCATCACCTACATCAACGAGGAATTCGAGCGCATCAGCGGCTACGATCGCAGCGAGCTGCTCGGGCAACCGCACAACATCATGCGCCATCCCGATATGCCCCGCAGGGCTTATCAGCAGATGTGGTCATGCCTGTTGTCAGGTCGCTCATGGATGGGCATGGTCAAGAACCGGTGCAAGAATGGCGACTATTACTGGGTGCATGCCTATGCGACCCCGATCCTCGACGAGCACGGCAAGATCGTCGAGTTTCAATCGGTACGCCTCGCGCCCCCCAGCGAGGCAACGGTGAAGCGCGCCGCGGCGATCTACGCTGAGCTGCGCGCCAGCGAGCCGAATCAGGGCGAGCTGAGTCCAGCCCCGAGCCCAGGCCGATCCCTTGGCTTGCGCGGCCGATTGCTCGCCCTGCTGCTACCCACCCCGTTAGTGGTCAGCGTCGCCGCCTTAGCCGGCCTTCCGCCCTTCGCGCTGGCGGCACTCAGCTTCATCGCGGCAGCCCTGAGCGCCTATGGTCTGCTGCGCCTATGGCGCGGGCTGGACGCGACAGTGGCCGAATCACAGCAGTTGGTCGATGATCCGCTCGCCGAGCGCATCTACACCGATCGCGACGATGAGATCGCCCCTCTGCGGCTCGCGATGCTGAAGCTGCGCACCGAGATGTCAGCGGTACCTAAACGGCTCGCCAATGTCACCGACCACCTCCAACAGGTCGGTACCCAGGCTGGTGAGGCCGTGGCCGAGGCCCGTGCCCAGGCGCAGCAGCAGACGGCCGAAACCCTTCAGGTCGCATCCGCAATGGAAGAGATGGCGCAGATCGTGCAAGAGATCGCTCGCAATGCCTCCGTTGGCGCCCAGATCAGCGAGCAGGTGCGCGAT
>NZ_JBUDPI010000043.1:0-16897 GCF_054919635.1 Halochromatium sp.
GCTGATTCGTCACGGAGATGGGCAGCGACCCCGAAGCTGGCGGTGATGTGCTCGATCGCTGGCCAATGATCCGTATCGATCGCTTGTCGTAGCTTCTCGGCTGCACGGGCTGCTTCCGGCAGCTCGGCCATCGGCAGCAGGACGACAAACTCCTCGCCGCCCCAGCGCGCGAGCTGGTCGGTCGCTCGCGTTTGCGATTGCAGCAAGGTGGCGAATTGCTTCAGTACGGCGTCGCCGGCGAGATGGCCGTGCTCATCGTTGATGCGCTTGAAGTGGTCGATATCGCAGAGCACGATCGAAAACGGATGCCCGTAGCGCTGATGGGCAGATAGCGCTGTTTTTAGGAGCTGGTCGAACTTCATGCGATTGTAGGCGCCGGTCAGGGCGTCACGCTCGGATAAGACCTGGATCTTCCTCTGCAGACTGATATCTTGCAGCACCAGATGGCGCTCGGGACTGATCTCATCTTCCAGTCCACGCGCGTGGCGCACGCGCACCCAGAGTGTCTCGCCATTGGGCCGGCGCATCGGGCGCTCAGAGAGCTCCCCATTGTCCATCTGGTCCAGCTCATCGAGCCGTCCCAGACCGAGCTCTTCGAGCGATTGTCCAGCGATGGCTGCCGCACTCCAGCCGGTGCTCTCGAGCAGTGCCGAGCTGGCCCGGGTGACGCCGCCATCGGCGTTGATGGCCAGCGTCATCACATTGCTGTCGAGTAGCTCCAGATAGCGGCGCGAGGCCTTCGCAGCTGCGGCGGCTCGGGCCTCGGCTTCACGCGTGGCCGTGACATCGTCGACGACGATCATGGCCGTTTGCGCATCCTCCTGATAAGGCAGGATGCGAATGCGCTGCTGCATATAGGCGAAGTTCGATTCGGTGATGCGGTCGAGCACCACCGGAATGAGATAGCCGAGGCTTGGCTGCAGGTAAGAGGGCGAGCGTAGCTGAAGCGCGGCCTTGACACGGCGTCGCAAGGTTGTCGCCGGTAGATCCGGGAACAGCCTGTCGAGCGAGCGACCGATGGCGTCTTCTGGCGCAAGCCCCGCGTGCTCGGTCATCCAGCGGTTCCAGGACAAGACCCGCAGCTCAGCATCGACGATCACGAGTCCGCTAGAGAGATGGTCTGCCAGGGAGGTCATCAATGGTGCGCATCACTAATGGGGCAGGTCATTCAGCACCCGGTCGAGCGCCTCACGAATCCATTCGAAGCAGTGGCCGTGAGTCAGGATGAAGATGCGACCACGGATCTCTTGCTCGGCGAACTCGATGACCGTCTCGATCTTGATCACATGGTCGAAGGCGCCCGATGCGGTGGCTTGGTCGGTGGGCTGTGCACAGAGGCGATGCAGCTCGGGCTCTCCAAGACTGATCCGGGCCTCCATCTGCGAGGAGAGCTCGCGCATCATTGCCGCGGTGACGATGTTACCCAGCTCGAGCAGCACGTCATCCTGGTCGGTGTCGTTCGGCCCGAGCTGCGCCTGGAGATAGTTGGTGATATTGGTTGCCGAGATCTCATCGAGCAGGAACACAACCTCCCCGCTGACGTCGCCCCGGAAGATCTGCCGGGCGAGATAGCAGCTCGTCGCTGCTGCGCAGGCTTGCTCGAGGATCTGGCGGAAGCGCTCGCGGTCGATGACCGCAATCTGCGGTGGGCGCATGGTGGCAAAGGCGCCCATGATGTCGGCAAGACGAGCGGTGGCCTTGCCATAGGCGACGTTGATCAGCTCACCCAGACAGTCAATCTGGTCCTCGTTGAGCTGCTGCATTAGACAAATCCTAGGCGCCGCAGGTTGTCGTGCAATTGAGCCTCGAGCTTCGACTTATCGATGAAGCCATTGGCGCCACCGGCCATGACCTTATCGACCGCGCCCGATTGGATATCGGCTGAGACCACGATGATCGGGGTGCTTTGATCCTCCTCGCGAATCGCCACCAGTGCGTCAAACCCGCTCATCACGGGCATGGTGAGGTCGAGGAAGATCAGGTCGGGCTGCTGCTCGCGCCACAGGCTGATCGCCTCTTCACCGTTAACGCCTTGGTGAATCTCTGCGCTCTCGCGCAGGGGGTCCGGCAGCATACCAATGAGGATGCGCCGGGCCATGCGCGAGTCGTCGACGACCAACATCTTCATAGCGAGAATTAGGCGATAAGACCAGAGTGTTAGAGGTTGGCAAGGCGCCCTGAGCGCTTAAGTATAGCAATAGCGATTTGCCGAGACCCCTCCCTAAGCACCCTGAGGCTTCTAAGGAGGCGCCCGCTGATCCTAGAGCACTCCTTGCTCTAGCTGTGGATGGAGAGCCTGGCTCAGCGCTCGAACGACAGGCGTTGCTCTTCGCCCTTGCCGTCGTTAGCGCTGATGCGAAAGCTGCTATTGCGTAGGTCGGCGTCTAGCGTTGCGAGACTATCACCGTCGCGCCAACTGATGCGCAGGTGATGCTCATCGGTGGGATGCACCTCGAAGCTGCCGCGGAAGGCCGGGCAGGTGTTGCGCAGTTGGATGAGCTTGAGCTGATCACGCACGACGAGACGTTTCAGACCGGCCTCGACGTCCTCGAGCGAGAGGTTGGTGCGGTTAATCTCCTTATGACCGGCAGCGCCGCCACGGTCGGCGGCCTCGTAGTCGTTCTTGCCGGCGAACAGGTCCAGGTACCAGACCTGCGGAATGCCGGGCATAAAGAGTTGGATCGCACGCGCCATCAGCAGCTTCTGCTCATCCTCGCCGAGGGCGCTGAAGAAGGTGGCATTGATCTGATAGTAGGCGATCTTACGGCCATCCGGGCCATAGAGGTTCTTGACGCGCCCGCCGCGCTCGGTGACGCGGGCCATGGTTGCCTCGATCTGCTCCTCATCGAGCAGCCCTTCGCGGAAGCTGCCGGCCTCGGCCTTACCACGCAGGTCGAGCAGGGGGATGCCGTCGTGGCAGCCGAGCATGTTGATGGTCTGCAGGTCCTTGCTGCGGATCTCATCGATCCAGCGCAGCAGCGCCTGATTGGTGCCACGCTCTAGCGCGTCGATGACCAGGCCGGGGAAGAAGAAGTCGTAGATCGGGAAGCCCTTGCTTGCGACCTCTTCGTGCAATCCGGTGCCATATTCGGCATGGATCTCGGGAAAGACGATGAGGTCGTTGGCCTCAGCGATGCGCTTGAGACGCTCAAGGTAATCCCAGGTGCCGGGGCGATTGAAGAAATTGGGCTCGCCCGGTTCTTTGTGCAGGTAGGCAAAGGCGTCGAGTCGGATGATCTTGGCGCCGTAGTCGCGTAGTCGGCGCAAGGTCTCCTCATAGAAGCCCCAGACCTTCTCGGAGCGCGCATTCAGGTCCATCTGGCCGAGATATTTGCGCTTGCGCTCGATCACGTCGAGGATCGCATCCTTGTGCTCCGTGTAGCCGTCGAGATCGATCGCCGTTGGATCGGTCTTGGCCGCGATGGCTTGGTTGACGATCGAGGTAATCGCCGGTGCGTCGTCCGGGGAGATACCGTCGACCCCGGCGAGATCCTCAGGCTCGAGGTCTCGGTAGCTCACGTCTTGGTAGAAGGTATTCCAGTACAGACGATCGGATCCATCCGGGAAGCGTACCTTCAGCACAGGCAGCCCTGGCTTACGCATGAAGAGCTTTTGCAGGTATTCCTCGGTTGGGATAATGGTTCCGTCCGGCCCCTCAGTGCCGTGCTCATGCCAGAACTCGTTCCAGTCGACGAAGAAGTCCTTGTACGGCGACGCATTGCCGTGCTCAATGAGGTCCTGGAACTGATGCGATTGCACCGACAGGTGGTTCAACACCAAGTCAAGCTTGAAGTTGATATTGAGCTTCTGCAGCTCGGCGAGATCCTCGGGCGTGACGAGCTCTTCGTTGAGGCCGTAGTCGATGATCGAGAAGCCCCGATCGAGGTCGCTGTTGAAGAAGGTCGGTAGGATATAGAACAAAGAGAAGGTATCTTTGAACTCTGGCCGTTTCAGCACGGCGACGATGTCGGCGAGCTTGCCGCCGATGCTGTCGGGATAGGCGTTGAGCATGACGCCTGTCGGCAGCGTTTGGCTGATAGGTTGTTCTTGAGACATAGAACACTCGTGTGGTTGACGGCCGGCTATAGATACGAGAGATGTTCGCCGCGTCAGCGCGTGCGATGCTTGGCAGCTCGGCTCTTGCCGCAGCGATGAAAGTTGGCGGGCAGAGTAAAGAACCTCGGGGTCAGAATGCAAGAAACCCTCAGCAGCCAAAGCGCATCCTGTCCGGTATCGCATTGCCCGATTGGGCGCCTCTTGTGCTAAGGCCTCAGCGGTTGTTACTGGTGTCTAGGAGTGTGATCTTACCTAGCGCATCCATCACCCCAGTGGTCGCGATGAGTCAACGATATTGAGAATGAGCAGCCATAGGCGACATCGGGCCTTGAGTGCCCCTGAGCCAGTTCGACGGCAGGCGCCCGACGCGGGCGTGTTTGGCCACGCGCTTGACCAGCAGAATCGGTTGGTGGCCGATGCGCTTAGGCCGGTTGCAATGGCTGCCGTTCTTGTCGGGTGGCTCCAATGAGGGTGCGCCCAGTCACCGCCTTCTTGCTGGCCCTTGCGGCCGTCGCGATGTTGCTCGCGACGGTTGCGGCGATCCACAGCCGCTTCGAGACCACGACTGAGATCGCACTCGATGGTGAGTGGGAGCTCCATCACCTGGTGCAATGGGGGCCCTTTAAGAGCTGGAGCTTCGAATACCGGCTCAGCCTGCGGGAGCTAAACGGCCGTCTGCGTGGTGAGGGTGAGACATTAGCGGTGAACGGACAGCGTCCGGGGCCGGGGCAGCAGACCACGCTTCAAGTCGTCGATGGGATGCGCGAGCGCGGCGAGGTGATCGCGTGGTTCTTCGAGCGCAATGGCGAGCGTGCCGGGCGCGGGGCGATCCGATGGCGTGTTGCCGATGAGAACCGTCTCGTCGGCACCTTCGCGACTACCTTCTATCGGGGGGCCTCGGTGGCACAGCGCGTTAGTGATTGGAAGTCGGTGAAGACCGCTTCTAAGCCCTAGAGATCTCGATGATGCCGACAGCTTCAGCAGCTGACGAGCGCTTCGCGGTCAGTCTGATCGGCTTTCTCTAGAACGGCGTTTCTTTAGAACGGCGGCTCGTCATCATAGGGCGGCGGCTCGCTATTAGCGAGGCCGGGGCTGGCTGAGCTGCTAGAGTCGACTGGCGTGACCCGCCAGGCCTTCACATCGGTGTACCAGCGGCCGTTGAACTCACGGCTCTCCAGATCGAAGCTGACCGTCAGCTCCTGTCCCTCGCGGATGCCGAATTGATCGATCCGGTCGCCCCATACCATGAAGCAGACCTGCTTCGGGTAATCACCTGGGAGCTCAAGCACGTATTCCTGCTTACGCCAGGGGCCGCGCGCCGAGGTGCCGCTTTTCTCCGGCAGTACCTGCGTGATCTTGCCTGTCATCTCCACGGTGTCGTCGATCCTCTTGGTCTGGTTCTGTTTCCATCATCTCATCAGAGGGGGCTCGATTCTTCAACTACTCTGACCTGCGCGGCCGGGCCCGGCGTTGACGAGACACCAGGGCAGCGCGTGGTGATGGCATCAGACCGCATCGGCCTGGTGTCGGCGCAAGAAGCCCCGGCGTCGAGCCATCCCGCAATGTTCTACTTGCGAAGACGCAATGACTCCAAGCAAGATTCGGCTGCCAAGGGTCAACACGGCCCTCTCGTCAGGACAGCGGCTCGCCGCGAACCGGCTGGCTGGCATGGCCGATGGTTTACTGACGCTCGCTTCAGGCCTGACTGGGCATCCCTAGAGTCTCCCGCAATTATCTGATCTCGGAGCCAAACCCGATGTATGTTGTGATCAAGCGAATTGTCCTGCTCTTGGTGCTGGCCTTCCCGCACATTGCCACGGCCTCGGCGCCCCCGGCGATGAGCGAGCCGCCACCCGATGCCATCACCATCACGATGGCCGAGTTTGGCGATCACCACGGGACCATGGTGCCACGCCCCAACCTGCGACGCGGGGACGTGGCGAAACGCAGCGAGGCAGGGCTGGCCAGACTTGCGCACATCGTGAAGGAGATTCGCAAGGAGGACCCGGACGCGCTGATCTTCAACGCCGGCGACACCATTCAAGGCAGCGCCGAGGTCCTGTATTCGAAGGGCCAGGCCATCGTCGACGTCCTGGATACCTTCGGAATCGATGCCTATGCCCCGGGAAACTGGGACTGGCTTTATGGCAAGGACCGCATGGTCGAGCTGTTTGGTGATGGACGTTGGGGGGTCGTCGCCGCCAATGCCTACGACGCCGAAACCGGTGAGCAAATCTTCCCAGGACATCGCATTCTCGAGGTCAAAGGCGTCAAGATTGGCATCATCGGCCTGACCGCCGAGCGGGGTCTTCCCGGGGTCCCGACCGCGAACATCGGCCTCAAGTTCACCGATGGCAAGGCCGAGGTGGCGCAGGCGATCAAGGAGCTCGAGGCCGAGAACGTCGACCTCATCATCCTGGTCTCGGAGATGGGCCTGGCGAAGAACACCCTTTTGGTCGACGAGATTCCAGGCATCGATGCGGTCTTCTCGTCCGACATGCACGAGGAGACACCAGAGGTTGTCATTACACCCGGCGGGGTCTTCGCGGCTGAGATCGGCTGGGGAGGCTCGCGTGTGGCCAAGCTCGAGTTGTTTCTCGTCCCGGATGATTCCGGCGAAGACAGGTACCGTATCGCCGGCCATCGCTACGAATGGATCTCGACCGAAGGACAGCCCGAGGACCCAGAAACCGCAGAGTTGGTCGCGAAGGCGCGCGCACCCTTCATAGAGGCTTCAGCATTTGAGACGCGCATCAACCCGCTCAGCGGACACGCGCTGAAGACGCCGATCGACACCGTCGTGGGCCGCGCCGACAAGGGTCTGTTTCGGGGCAGCTTTGCAAACGGCATCGAGCCGCCGGCAACGCCACCGGGTGTGCTCGAGGGCACCTCGCATGCCTTCATCGCCGATGCGTTTCGGCATCAGACCGGGACCGACATCGGCATGATCCGCGGCTTCCGCTATGGGGGCTATGTGCGCGAGGGCGACATCACGCTGGGCGATCTGTACACCTTCCTCAATGCGGGCGCCCAGCTCGCCACTGGCACGGTCACCGGAGCCCAGGTGCAGGACGCGGTCGAGCGCACGATCGACGGCTCGTTGCGATCTGACCCCTTCGGTTGGGGCGGGGGCTGGCTGCACGGCTTTAGCAATGTCAGCTACGAGATCGACCTGACCCAGCCGTTTGGCAAGCGGGCCCAAGACCTGACCATCGGCGGAAAGCCAGTCGATCCGGAGGCGACCTATACGATCAGTGGCTACTACTTTGAGACCGAGCCTGACCGGATTGGTGCCTTCCACGAGGCTAGTGACGTCAAGGTCTTGACGCACCCGGATGGCTCGGTGAAGGACCCCACTGAATTCGTGGCTGAGTACCTAAGCAGCATATCGGCGAATCCGAAGACCGGTCGCGTGCGGCTGCAGGGCGAGTTTCCGCCACCGGTCTTCGGCAACCCCGAGATCCAACCGTTGCGAGGAGCCATCCCTCAATAAGGGGGCTCGACCGAGGTTGCTCCAGCACACTCTCCCCCGGCCCGATCCTCGGCGTGGCTTGTGGGCATTGCCTCGAGCCAGCTGGTTGCGATCGGGCTCTTGCTTGAGCCGATTGCTGCCGAACTAGGGATTCGCGATACAGCTCGTGTTTTATCAGTTTCTCAAACCACTGTCATCAAACACATAAAAAATCAACAGGCGTTACTGAGTGCGGTTAACGAACCCGTACTTAAGCAACATAAAACGAGCGAAATAATCTTTAAAATACAAAAGGTTGAGTCTGTTGATGCAGAACTCGACGAAATGTGGAGCTATGTTCAAAGCAAGAAGCATCCGCGTTGGTTATGGCATGCTATTGATCACGCGACTGGCGTTGTTCTAGCCTATGTGTTTGGTCGGCGTACAGATGAGGTGTTCCTCGAGCTTAAGGCTCTTCTTGGGCCATTCGGCATTAGAATATTTTTTACTGACGACAGGGGAGCCTATCAACGTCATTTACCGGAGCAGCAGCAAGTGACTGGTAAGGCCAATACACAAAAAATTGAACGCAAGCATCTTACGCTCAGAACACGTATTAAACGCCTGGCACGGAAAACCATCTGTTTTTCCAAACTCGACGTCATGCACGATACTGTCATTGGGCTTTTTATCAATCGGTATGAGTTCGGCCTTGCCGTGTGAGAAACACATGTAGAGCACTACCGGAAATGCGATGCCCAAGACCGTGCTCGTTCGTCTACCGCTCGATATCCACTGGAGCCGTTCCGATGCCATCAGTGTCTGCGCTGCTAGATTCCCGCACCGAAACGGCGCTTAGGGCATTTCGCGGACGTTTGCAGGAACGCTTTGGTACGCAGCTACAGGGGATGCTCCTGTTTGGCTCTCGTGCTCGAGGCGATCATCGTGACGATAGCGATGCAGATGTCGCTGTTTTTCTTCAACCTGTGACAGATACCATTGCGGCGCAAATGGATATGGCCTCAGATGCCTACGCGGTGTTTCTGGATACCGATATCCTGATTCAGCCCTGGGCCTTTGGCGGCACGCCTGAACAACCAGAGCAAAATCGGGCTATGGATCTCTTGGATTCGGTCCAAGCCGAGGGCATCGCACTGTGACCGAGCGCTGCCTCGCCCTTTTTGGCAAAGCCCGAGCGCTTGAGGCGAGCCAACGAGCCCTGGATCAATCGGATCGAGAGACTGCATCAGATCGTGCTTACTATGCTGTCTACTATGCGGCCTGGGGGCTGCTGGATCTCGTCGGGGCGCCTCGCCCCAAAACCCATAATGGGCTTATCGCAGAGTTTTCTCGGCGCTATGTCAAGGAGAAGCATGTCGGCGTCGAGATAGGCGCCATACTCTCTCGGCTCCAACAACTCAGGCTGGTTGCAGATTACACCCTGGAGCCGATTCCCTTGGACGATGCAAAGCGCGTGCGATTGCTGAGGCAGAGCGATTCATCGCCGTCGCTGAAGAGATCGCGGCAGCTGCGCGACCTAGACCTTGATGACGCCCAGCGGCCAATGCTACTAAGCCGGGATCTTAGAGCAACACCCGCTCAATCCCGCCGGCCTTGACCTGCTCCAAGAATCGCTGCTGCCAGCCCTCGCCGAGTCGATGTTTGGCCAGCTCGACGACGATGTAATCCGTCATCAGGCCGGTCTCGTCGGCGTACTTGGCCAGGCCCTGCTGGCAGGCCGGGCAGGCGGTGAGCAGTTTGACCTCACCGTGCTCGACGCGGTCTTTGCCGGTGAGTGCTTGGATGCCCTTGGTCAGCTCCTCGTGCTTGCGGAATCGGACCTGATTGGCGATATCCGGGCGGCTGGTGCCCAGCGTGCCGGCCTCGCCGCAGCAGCGGTCTGACAAGGGCACTGGCTGCCCCATCAGCGTCTCTGCGACCGACGTTGGCTGATAGGTCTTCATCGGCGTGTGGCAGGGGTCGTGGTAGAGGTACTGCTGGCCGCTGACGCCCTGCAGGCTGACGCCTTTCTCCATCAGATACTCATGGATGTCGAGCAGCCGACAGCCGGGGAAGATGCGCTCGAACTCGTACTTGAGCAGCTGATCCATGCAGGTGCCGCAGGAGACGATGACGGTGCGGATGTCCAGATAATTGAGCGTGTTGGCGACGCGGTGGAAGAGCACCCGGTTCTCGGTGGTGATCTGATGGCCGGATTCCTCAAGGCCGGCGGCGCGCTGTGGATAGCCGCAGCAGAGATAGCCCGGTGGCAGCACGGTCTGGCTGCCTTGCTCATAGAGCATCGCCAAGGTCGCTAGGCCGATGTCGGAGAACAGGCGCTCGGAGCCGCAGCCCGGGAAGTAGAACACCGCGTCCGAGTCCTCGGTCACCTTGGCCGGATCGGCCAGGATCGGCACCCGCGTGCGGTCCTCGAGCCCGAGCACCTGGCGGAAGGTGCGCTTGGGCAGGTCGACGCGGATCGAGCGGCTGACCAACTGCACCGCCTGGCCGACCGGATTCGGCGTGCCGCTGCTGGCGCCCGGACGGGCATTGGGCTGCTCGGTCAGACGCAGCCCCTTGGCCATCGCGTTGGCCAGATTCAGCCCCTGGAAGCCCCATTCGGCCAGCCCTTTGCGCATGACCCGAATGGCCTGCGGATTCTGGGTGTTCAAGAACGCCATCGCCGCCTTGGCGCCGGGGCTCGAGCGCTTCTTGCCGCGCTCGACCAGGATGCGGCGCATACGCATGGTGACATCGCCAAAGTCGATGTCGACCGGGCAGGGCGTCAGGCACTTGTGGCAGATGGTGCAATGGTCAGCGACATCGTTCATCTCGTCGAAGTGCCGCTCGGAGAGCCCGCGCCGGGTCTGCTCCTCGTACAGGAAGGCCTCGATGATCAGCCCAGTGCCGAGGATCTTGTTGCGCGGCGAATAGTCCAAGTTGGCGCGCGGCACATGGGTCATGCACTTGGGCTTGCACTTGCCGCAGCGCAGGCAGTTCTTGATGTCGTCGTTGAGCGCGCCGAGCTCGGTGGCCTCGAGGATGATCGCCTCCTGCTCGACCAGCTGCAGCGAGGGCGTATAGGCGCCCTCGAGGCCGGAATCCGGCATCAGCTTGCCCGGATTGAAGCGCCCCTGTGGATCGACCCGCTGCTTGTACTCGGCAAAGGCGACGAGCTTCTCGGGCGCCAGATAGCGCACCTTGGTGAGCCCGATGCCATGTTCGCCGGAGATCACGCCATCGAGCCGTTCAGCGATGGCCATGATGCGATCGACCAGCCGATCGGCCTCCTGCAGCATCTGATAGTTGGCCGAATGCACCGGGATGTTGGTGTGGATGTTGCCGTCGCCGGCGTGCATGTGCAGCGCAACGAATAGCCGGGCATTGCGGACCTCGCGGTGGATCTCGGCCAGGCGCTCGCGCACCCCGGTCAGATCCTGGCCGGCGAAGATCTCAGCGAGCCGATTGCCGACCTCCTTGCGGTAGGTCTGGCGCAGGTCGCGGCGCAGCATCATCTCGAGCAGGCTGTCGCCGTCGCGGATCAGCGCGCGCTCGGGGTCGCGCAGCAGCACGGTTTGCTCAGCGGCAGGCTGATCCAGGCGGGCAAGGATCTGCTGCCAGCGCTGACGGGCGGCGCGCACCGCATCGCGGGCGGCGGCGCACTTGGCCTCGAGGATCGCCAGCGCCTCATCGGAGCGTTGATACTCACCGGCCGGTAGCGCCTCGCGCAGCGGGCCATCCAGATACTCGAGCACCGCCGCCATGATGGCGTCCTTGTTCTTGATCGACTGCTCGATGTTCAGGCGTTCGATCTCGCGGCTGTACTCGGCCAGACGCGGCAGCGGAATGACCACGTCCTCGTTGATCTTGAAGGCGTTGGTGTGACGCGAGATGGCGGCGGTGCGGGCGCGGTCGAGCCAGAAGCGCTTGCGCGCCTCGGGGCTGATGGCGATGAAGCCTTCGCCATCACGCGCTTTGGCTAACTCGACCACCGCATCGGCGACCGCGGCGACCGCGCGCTCGTCATCGGAGACCAGGTCGGCGACCAGCACCATCTTCGGCAGCTCGCGGCGCGCGGCCTTGGTCGAGTAGCGCACCGCGCGCACATAGCGCTCGTCGAGATGCTCCAGGCCGGCGATCTGCACATCATCGCGCGCATCGACGAAGTCCTTGATCTCGACGATGGCCGGCACGGCGCGATTCAGGTCGGTGCCGAAGAATTCCAGGCACACCGTGCGCACATGCTCGGGCATGCGGTGCAGGATGAAGCGCGCCGAGGTGATGAGCCCATCGCAGCCCTCCTTCTGCACCCCTGGCAGGCCGCCGAGGGCCTTGTCGGTGACATCCTTGCCCAGTCCCGGCTTGCGCATCTGGGCGGTCGGGATCTCGAGCAGCTCGGGCTCGCCGACCTGCATGGTGCCGTCTCGGGTAAAACGGGTGATGCGGAAGCGCGCGGTCGGGGTGTCCTGAAGTTTGCCCAGGTTGTGATCCAGACGCTCGACCTCGAGCCAATCGGCATCCGGGGTCACCATGCGCCAGGAGGCGAGGTTGTCGATCGCGGTGCCCCAGAGCACCGCCTTCTTGCCGCCGGCGTTCATCGCGACATTGCCGCCGATGCAGGAGGCGTCCTGCGAGGTCGGATCGACGGCGAAGGCGAGGCCATTGGCGTCGGCCAGATCGGCCACGCGGCGGGTGACCACGCCGGCGCCGCAGCGCACCGTCGGCACCGGCTCGGCAACGCCGGGCAGGGCGATGCGCTCGACATTGGACAGCGCTTCGAGCTTCTCGGTGTTGATCACAGCCGAGCGCGGCGACAGCGGAACGGCAGAGCCAGTGTAGCCGGTGCCTCCACCGCGCGGGATCAGCGACAGCCCGCAGTCGATGCAGGCAGCAACGATCGGTGCGACCTCCTCCTCGCTGTCTGGCAGGATGACCACGAACGGCATCTCAACGCGCCAGTCGGTGGCATCGGTGGCGTGCGAGACGCGCGCGAGACCGCCAAAGTCGATGTTGTCCTTGCGGGTGATGCCGCTAAGGCGCTTGCGGAGCCGCTGGCGCAGCGCGCGATCGGCATCGAGCTGGGCGTCGAAGTGGGCGATGGCCTCGCGTGCAGCGCTGAGCAGCGCGGCGGCCTCGCGGTTGTCGTTCAGGCGCAGCTCGAACTGCTCGAGCCGATGCTGCAGCGATTCCAACAGCAGCCGGCGACGCTTTGGGTCCTCGAGCAGATCGTCCTGTAGATAGGGGTTGCGGGTCACCACCCACATGTCGCCGAGCACCTCGAATAGCATCCGGGCCGAGCGTCCGGTGCGGCGCGAGCCGCGCAGCTGCTCAATGCGCCGCCAGTTCTCTTCACCGAGGAAGCGGATGACGATCTCGCGATCGGAGAACGAGGTGTAGTTGTACGGGATCTCGCGGATGCGGCTGGTCTCAGGACGGTCGTGCAGCCCGTCGCGGGCCTGCTGGCCGGTGTGGGGATTGGCGTCTGTGTTGGTCGACGCCGACGGGGATGGCGGGGTCTGGGCGGGATCGAGCATAGAGATCGGATAACGGCGGGATGGATAAGAAGATTTTAACGCAACGGTCTGACAAACCGAGGATCGATCCAAGGTTTACAACCACGCGAGAGTAGCGGTTGGAGCCTATCTTGGGCCTGGCGGCGGTCCGCATTGCTGCAATGCAGCAACCTGCTCATTGTACAGCGCCTGGGCTGAGACACCCCATTGTGTCAGGGAGCGCCGTCGCGTCTGAGCGACCAACGCGTCAAACATTTTCTGTGGACGTGGCCCCCGTGACGGGGGGCAAGGCAACTGGCCATAATTACTTGAGCCTAGACTTGATGGCTCCTGTCGCATGCGGCTCGAACATGCTGGACTGATTGACGTTCGGACCCTGGCCAGTCAAGCTTGGCTCCACGACTGGGTCAATGCTGCCACATGACTGCCATGAAAGACCTTTTGTGGGACAAGACGCTGAGTGTCGATGTGCCAGAGATCGATCAGGATCACCGCCGCTTGCTCGAGCTATTCAATCGACTTGGGCACGCAGTTGACGCGGGTGAGCCGCAGGCCTACATCGACGCCGTCATGGACGAGCTCATCAGCTGCACGGACTGGCATTTCCGCCACGAAGAGCGGCTGATGGAGAAATATGCCTACCCTGGACTGCACGAGCATCGAGCCGAGCATCAGGACCTGATCACGGGCGGTAAGGCGCTGCAGCAGCAGCTGCGACAATCCAGTGCCTCGCCGACGCCACAGGACATCGCATTCCTCGAGCACTGGCTGACCGGTCACATCTACGGGGCCGATATGGCGATGGGGACCTATCTGGCCGAAACCATGCCATCCTGAGCTTGGGATTCGGGGTCGGTGTCTGAGCGAAGAGGTTCTCAGGTCGCATTGCTGGCCTCCCCCGAACGATCGGCCTCGCTGGAGTCTGTCGCGACGTTTTAGGGCATGGACGAGTTTGCCAAGATCGACCTGCTTTGGGTGCTGTTGAGCGCTGTCCTGGTCCTGCTCATGCAAGGCGGTTTTCTGTGCCTGGAGTCTGGCCTAACGCGCAGCAAGAATGCGATCAACGTTGCGCTGAAGAATGCCTCGGATTTCCTCATCGCGACACTGGTTTGGTATCTGGTCGGCTATGGCCTGATGTTCGGCGACTCCGAGCATGGTTGGGTCGGCTTCGATCGCTTCGCTCCCGATCTGTCCGCCAGCGACCCCTGGGACGCAAGCTTCTTCGTCTTCCAGCTCATGTTCTGCGCGACCGCGGCGACCATCGTCTCCGGGGCGGTTGCCGAGCGGATGCGTTTCACTGGCTATCATCTGGTCACCTTGATCGCAGTCGCGCTCATCTATCCACTCTACGGTCATTGGGCCTGGGGTGGCCTGTTGGGCGGTGAGATGGGTTGGCTAGCCACCTTGGGCTTCGTTGACTTTGCAGGCTCGACCGTCGTCCACAGCGTCGGCGGCTGGATTGCGCTGGCCGCTGTGTTGGTCATTGGTCCGCGCGCAGGTCGCTTCGGCAACGGCGAGGCGTAGCTGATCCCGGGCAGCAACCTGCCGCTCGCGATGTTGGGGGTGCTGTTCTTTCTCGTGGGCTGGATCGGCTTCAATGGCGGGAGCACCCTGGCACTGGATGCTGCAGTGCCAGGCATCATCGTCAATACCCTAATGTCTGCCGCAGCCGGTGGTGTTGCGGCCTATCTGCTGACGCGTGGGCTGGCGTTTCCTGGCTTGGACCAGGTTGCTGTGCCGATGAATGGCGTCATTGCCGGACTGGTGGCGATCACAGCGGGCTGCCATGTCGTGGCGACCTGGGAGTCCATCGTCATTGGTGCGGTGGCGGGCTTGCTCGTGGTCTACGCGACCGAACTCTTGGCGCGCCTGCAGATCGATGACGCCATTGGCGCGATCCCAGTCCATCTCGTCGCTGGTATCTGGGGCACCCTCGCAGTCGCCCTGTTTGGCGCGCCGGCGCTGATTGGCACGGGCCTGTCGATGCCTGAGCAGCTGGCGGTGCAGGCATTCGGCATCGTCATCGCCGGGGTCTGGGCGTTTTTTGTGGCTTATCTGCTGCTGCGACTGCTCAACCACGTCTACCGGCTGCGGGTCAATGCGGCCGATGAGGAGGTCGGTCTTAACGTAGCCGAGCATGGTGCGAAGACCGAACTGGTGGACTTGATGACCGCGCTAAAGAGCCAGGAGCGCTCAACCGATCTGTCCTTGCGGGTACCGGTCGAGCCCTTCACCGAGGTTGGTCAGATTGCCGCCCAGCATAATCGGCTGATGGAGGCGCTCGAGCAGGCCGTGACGCGGAGCCAGGCGATCGTGCGCGACCTGCGCGATGGCTCCTGACCTTTACCGGCGACGGTAGGCTAACCAGTCTAAATCCTGGTGCCGAGAAGATCCTGGCGGTGGCTGGAGAAGCCGCGGTCGGCGGCGCCTTTGTCGACTTCTTCGAGTGCGAGAGCCAATCCGACAGCCCGTCCCCGGACATGGCGGAGATCAATGCTGCCTGGTGCCGCGACCCGGCCGTCTTGGTCAGCGAGGGCAAGGTTGAGGTTGCGCTCAAGCGGCGTGAGGCTGGACGAACGGTGTTCGTGGAGCTTGCGGTGACAGCGGATTCGCGCTCGCCTGGCAGCTACACCTGCCTGATGCGCGATATTAGTGATCGTCGCCAAGTGGAAGAGCAGTTGTTCGAGGAGAAAGAGCTTGCGCAGACGACCCTCGAGGCGATTGCCGACGGGGTGATCACGACCGACCGGGCTGGTCGAGTACAGTACATGAACGCGGTTGCCGCTAAGCTGACCGGCTGGCCCCTGGAAGCCGCTCAGGGGCAGCCACTCTATCGCGTCTTTCCGGTGGTGGATTCACCGACCGAGATGCCGAGCGATTGGATCACCCGACGGGTGCTGCGAGACGGTGAGACCCTGGTCGAATCGCGATCGCGCCTCCTGTACTGCCGCGATGGCAACGTGCATGTGGTCCAACATACTGCAGCGCCGATCCGCGATGCCAAAGGCGAGCTCAGGGGGCTGGTCGTGGTCTTTCACGACAAGACCCAGGAGCGGGCGATGGAGCGCCAGCTCACCTATCAGGCCAAGCACGATGCGCTGACCGGGCTGATCAATCGGCGCGAGTTCGAGCACCGCCTGACCGAGCTGATCGACCAGCTCGAGGACGGTCCCGCCCAGCATCTGCTGTGCTACATCGATCTCGACCAGTTCAAGCTGGTCAATGATGTCTGCGGGCATGCCGCCGGAGATGCGCTGCTGCGCCAAGTCGCCAATCTGCTGAAGCGCGGCCTGCGCAGCGCCGATACCCTCGCGCGGCTCGGGGGCGATGAGTTTGGCGTGCTGTTGACCAACTGCCCGATCGAGCGCGGCGTCGAGATCGTCGAGACCATGCGCGAGCGTGTCCACGCCTTACGTTTTCCTTGGGAGGATAAGGTGTTCGCCATCGGCGTCAGTGTTGGCCTGGTGCCCCTGTCGCGGTCCTTGGGGAACCTGGCCGATGCACTCAGCCGGGCTGATGCCGCCTGCTATGCGGCCAAGGACGGTGGTCGTAACCGTGTGTATCTCTATGATCCGGATGACCGCGAGCTCAGTCTGCGCAGGGGGCAGATGAAATGGGTGTCGCGGATTCAGCGCGCCCTCGATGAGGATGGCTTTCAGCTGTTCTATCAAGGGATTGCACCGGTACAGCAGCCGGGGGATACCAGCAGCCATCTCGAGATCCTGCTGCGCTTGACTGGTGACGATGATGAGGTGATGCCGCCCGGTGCCTTCATTCCGGCCGCTGAGCGTTACGGCCTGATGCCCGATGTCGACTACTGGGTGGTCAATCGCACCCTGCAATGGCTGTCGGACTACCAAGCGAACGGCGGCCTTGG
>NZ_JBUDPI010000430.1:0-2777 GCF_054919635.1 Halochromatium sp.
AGCTCGCGCTCCGCGTCCGCGAGCGCGATCTGCTGGCGGGCGACAGCGGCGTTGGCCTCGAGGCTGGCCGCTTGCGCCTCGCGCTGATCCATGCGCAGCAGCAGCTCGCCCTCGTCGACGTGCTCGCCGGGCGCGATCAAGACCTCATCGATGACACCGTTCTCGACCGCGCGCATCTCGACCTTGCGCACCCATTCCAGCCGCCCGCTGAGCTGCAGCGCGGCGGCGGCCTGGGTCGTCAGCACTAAGAGCAGCAGGGCGCCGAGGGTCAGACTCAGCGCAGTTGCGAGCTTCGGCGGGCGATTGTGGGTCGATGATGGGCGTGATGACAGGGTGATGGGTTGGTGGTCGATGAGGTCTTGCATCCGCGTGGTCTGGTGCTCTGGCTGGCCGACGCGCGGATGTTGGGGCCGCCGAAGCGACTGGCCCAGTGGTTGCCCAAGCGACTGGCCCAGTGGCTGGCCCAGTGACCGGCCCAGTGACTGGCGAAGCGCGTGATCAGGCAGTTGACCAAGGGCTTGCTCGCCGAGCGCGTCGATCTGGGCCGGCTCGATCATGGCTCCAGCCCCTGCAGAGCATCGAGCTCGGCGCGGGTCAAGGCGCGGCAGAAGGCGATCTCCTGCTCATCGCGCCGCGCCTTGGTCTGCTGGCTCATCGAGAAGCCGAGATCGGCCTTGGCCTCGAGCTCGTACAGGGTGCGGCTCTCATCGAGCTTGAGATCACGCCAGTCCGATTCGCTGCGCGCCTGCTCGGCGATGACCTCGAGCAACTCGAGCCGGGTCAGCAGCTCCAGCGCGCGCTCGCGAACGGCCATACGCACCAGCGCCTGCTCGGCCTGGCTGCGGCCCCGCATCAGGGCCTCGACGGCGGCGTTCTGCTCGAGCGCGGCGGCGACGACGGCATCGAGCTCCGGGAGTGCGTCCTCGGGCGCCTCGGGCGCTGGCGTCAGCAGCTGGCGCGGGAGCGAGGTGGGATGGCCCAGGGCGGTGGCCAGCAAGGCGCGGGTGACGCGCTGTGCCGCCTCACTGGCGGCGCGCTGGCGGCGGATCAGCTGATAATCGGCCTGCAGCTCGGCGGTGCGCAACGGCGAGAATTGCCCCAGCTCCTCGCGGGCCTCGGCGCGGTCGAACTGGATGAAGGCCACGGCCATAGCCTCGTTGTCGCGGGCGAAGCTGAGGTCCGCGAGCAGCACATCGTAGAAGCGCTGCATGATCTCGAGCCTTTGCGCATCAGCGCTGCTGAGCAGGGCCGACCAGGCGACATCGCGCTCGGCATCGTTGCTGCGCGCGCCGCTGAAGGCGACCGTGTGACAGCCGAGGTAGAGCGGCTGCGCGCGCGGCAGCCCAGGTGGCGAGACCGAAGCGGACGCAGAAGCCCCGGCACCTGATTCGGGTGTTTCGGGCTCGGCTGCTTCGGCTCCCGCGTCCTGCTCCGCCGCTATGACCCGCGGATGGGTCGCGGCGAAGCGAAGCGCCTGCTCGAGGCTCAGCGGGTCTGGCACCGTGCTCGGCGCCTCGTTAGCGCTTGTGATCGCTGGCGCCAGTGCGAGCAGCACGAGGACGATCGCCAGCGCCTCGGTTGTAAGTTGCGCTGGCAAGATGGCGAATGTCGCGCCTCGCCGGGCTGCGACCGGCAGTGGAGCTGGCGCAAGCTTCACGGGCTGAGCCGGGCTTGCCTGGGCGCGCGCTGCGGGGTGAAACGCAGATGCGGCCGCAACCTTTGCAACCTTCGCTCGCCACTCAAGAAAGCCTTGCGCAATGGAGATGGCTCGGCGGTTGGTGGCTCGCCAGCTGGGCCGGCAGGAGCGGCACGCAAGAAAGGTGTCGGCGGTCGATGATCGCCTCATGGCAGTCGGGTCCTCTCAGCATGGGGATGGTCGATCGCTACCTTGCGAGCCAGCTTGCGAGCCAGATGCACAGCAATGGCAAGCGTAGCGCGATGCTTGGTCTCAATGCGCCTCGTCCCAGTTGTCGCCAATGCCAGCCTCGACTAGCAGCGGCACCGCGAGCTCGGCGGCATCCTGCATCAGCGCGCAGATCTGCGCCGAGGCCGATGCCTTGGCCTCCTCGGCGACCTCGAACACCAGCTCGTCGTGCACCTGCATGATCATCCGCAGCGGCGGCTTCTCGCGGCGAATCCAGCCGTCGACCGCGATCATTGCGCGCTTGATGATGTCGGCCGCGGTGCCCTGCATGGGCGCGTTGATCGCGGTACGCTCGGCGGCGCTGCGCAGCTGATGGTTGCTGTGGCCGATGTTGGTCAGATACAGCCGGCGCCCGAACAGCGTTTCGACGTAGCGATCCTGGCGCGCCTGCTCGCGGGTGCGGTCCATGAAGGCGCGCACGCCCGGGTAGCGGGCGAAGTAGGCGTCGACATAATCCTGCGCCTCCTGGCGCTCGATGCCGAGCTGGCGTGCGAGCCCGAACGCGGACATGCCGTAGATGAGGCCAAAGTTGATCGCCTTCGCCGAGCGCCGTTGCTCGCCGCTGACCTCATCGGGCTCGAGGCCGAGGATCTCGGCGGCGGTGGCGCGATGGATGTCCTGGCCGGCGGCGAAGGCCGCGAGCAGACGCTCATCGCCCGACAGATGCGCCATGATGCGCAGCTCGATCTGCGAATAGTCGGCGGCAAGGATGCGGTAGCCCGGCTCGGGCACGAAGGCGCGGCGGATGCGCCGCCCGGCCTCGCTGCGGATCGGGATGTTCTGTAGGTTGGGGTCGCTGGAGGAGAGCCGGCCGGTCGCGGCGACCGCCTGATGATAGCTGGTGTGCACGCGG
>NZ_JBUDPI010000431.1:0-2776 GCF_054919635.1 Halochromatium sp.
CAGACGTCGAGCCCGTCCAGGCCCGGCAGCATCAGGTCGAGGATGATGATGTCGGGCTCGCGCTCATCGAGCCATTCGAACATCGCCACACCGTCCGCAACGCCACTGACCTTGAAGCCTTCTCGCTGCAGATAGTTTTCCAGCAGTTCACGCAGTGAGGCGTCGTCGTCGACGACGAGCACCTGCGTCTTTGCACCTACGTCGTCGTTTCTCATCAGGGGTTCCCGGCGTCTAGATGCCTGAGCCGTCGTTACAAACTGTTACAGCATCAGTATATGCTGAAATACCCTGGTCGTTGACTGGGGCGATACTGGCCCCGTCTTTTCGATGCGCGAAACAGAGGTAGCTGTATGAGTTTCGATGCGTTAACCATTGCAGGGCTGCTCCTCGCGGTGCTCAGCGGGGGCTTTTTAGTTGGCTTGGTCTCTCATAACGATCGCTCCTCAAGGGGCCAGTCTCAGGCTCAGACCGCGGCCCTGAACCCGCACGATCCCTAATCGGACAGCCGCCTCGCGCCATTCTTGTTCGGCAAAACGTTCCGGACCTCATCGGCTTCTGGTCAATCAGTTTCTGGGCAGCAAGCCTCTTCGGCCGCCTCGATGGATGCTCACCCGTCGCGGCGGCCGTTTTTTACCCGTGCTCGGCTGGCAGCGCGATCAGATCCTGATGGCCGACCTGTATCTCCAAGCGGCCGGCCGCGATATCCGACTGTCGCGCGCGCTGCCAGTCTCGCAGCGCGTCGCCGTTCTGCGGTGCCAGCTCGGTTGCGGCCTCGAGCCAGCCTGCGATCAGCGCGCTCTGCAGCTGGGGCTGGTCTGGACCGAGCTGCCAGTCGCTGCTCGCACTCTGAAACCTGTAGCCTCTGGCCGACAGCAGCCGCTCAGTCATCGCGGCGGCCGTTGGACCTAAGGCGGCTCCGAACCCCTTGTCACCGCGTTGATGCTGGTTGACAAGCTCGATGATCCGTCGGTCTCCTGTCCTCGCCGGCGTTAGCCTGACCCGACCATCGTAGCTTAGCGCAAACAACAGGGCGCAGCGGGCACGATCACAGTGTTCGATCAGACTGGCAAGCCAATCCTCAGCGACCAGATCGAGCAGTGCTGATGCGGTGACCAGGCCCCCGGTTGGCAAGGCGAGGGCGGTTCTTGCTGGCCGAGGTGTCCCCGACCGCTGCGCTTGCGGTTGCAGCGCGGTGGTCAGATCACGCTGCTCGGTGCACACCGCGCAGTCCCAGCCTGGACCGGCCAGCCTCAGTCTCTCGTTAGCGGGACCAATAGCGACCTGGTAACCGGCTCGGCGGGCCCAGCTGGCGGTTCGCTCAGGAAGCTGAGAAAGCAACGCCGAGTCCCGGTCGATACAGCGCCAGTGTTGTCCGGGGCCAAGCCTGGGCGCCAGGTAGCGGAGATTGGCGCCTGTGCCTGAGCCAAGATCGATGACCTCGGTATAGCGCCGCCTAAGGGCGCTGCTAGTGGCAGGGTTGGATGCAGAGCCAGCATTAGATTCGGTCTGGGAGCTGGACCGAGACGCTGGCTCGAACCTGGCCTCGGGCGTGAATTCAGACCCGGTCTGGCTCAGGAGGTCGAGCAGCTTATCGGCTCGCGCCCGCGCATCGGCCATTTCTCTCAGCTGCAGCCAGTCGGCACTGAACTCAGACATGCTCGAGCAGCTCCGCCCAACGTTGGGCTTGGCCGGGCCAATCTGGAAGCCGGGCTCGGGCACGCTCGGCACCGATCGCAAGTCTGTGGCGCTCGTTGGCATCGCTGAGCAGCCTGCGCAGGGCGGATGCGAGGGCCGTGCTCGAGCAGGGCGCGACCAATAGGCCGGCGTCGCTGGGTACGGTGTCGGCCACGGCTCCGGTATTGCAGCCGAGCACCGGCAGACCACGCGCTAAGGCCTCGGTGAACGCCATGCCATAGCCTTCGAACAGGCTCGGCAGCACGAACAGGTCGGCCTGCTGATAGGCGGTCGCGAGTGCCTGCTCATCGACCTCCCCGCGCAGCAGGGCCCGCTCGCCGAGCCCAAGCCGCTCGATCTGCGCTCGGACATCGGCGCTGGTCGCTGGATCGCGATCGAGGCTGCCGATGATCTGCAGCTGCCAAGGCAGATCGCGCAGGTTCGACAGCGCCTCGAGCAGGATGCCGTGCCCCTTGCGTGGGATCAGTGCGCCGACGCACAGCAGCTGCAGTGGCGCTTGGCCGGTCCGCTCGGCCAGCGGTGCCGGATCGGTCCCTGGCTCGATGACGGCGATGCGCGCCGCATCGATGCCCATGCGTTCCAGCCGTCGAGCCGTGCTCGCACTGGTGACAACGATCTGCTGCATCGCGACCAATGCTGCGCGCTCCGATTCCCGGAGGGCTGCGCTCTGCGCCGCGCTCACTCCGGTCTCGTGCGCCAAGGGGTGATGCACGAGCCCAATCAGTCGCAAGCGCTTGCGCTCGGCTTGGACGATCTCCGGCATGACACCGAGCGCAAGTCCGTCGATCAGCACGCGCTCCTTGTCGGCGACAGCGCTCAGCTTCGCTGCTGCGTCAGCGCGTGCCTGCTGGGTTGGGGTCGGAAAGCTTGCGTCCAGCGCCACCAGGCTCAGCTGCCACCCTCGAGCACGCAAGCCCGCGGCGATGAGGCGGTCATAACGATACCCGCCGGTCGGGGCAAGCAGGTCGCCCGGGATCAGAAAATGCAGCCGTGGCTCGGAATTGGCTCGGCGCACGGTTCGGCTTACTCAGTCCTTACCGAGCTCAACGATGTGATGGATCAGTGCCTCGGTTTCTGCGGC
>NZ_JBUDPI010000432.1:0-2756 GCF_054919635.1 Halochromatium sp.
GGAGCAGACTGCCGCCCTGCAACCGGTGGACCCTGTCGAGACCGCAGCCGCTAGGCCGCTGCCAGAGCCAGAGCCAGAGCCAGAGCCAGAGCAAACGCCAACGCCGAAGCAAACGCCAAGGCCAACGCCAGATCCGAAGCCCAAGCCTAAGGCAAGATCAGACCCGCGCGCTGCAGCGCAACCGACACCGACATCTGAAACGGTCTCCCAATCCAACCGCATCAGGTCTGAGCAGACCGCAGCGGACGCGGCTCGCAACCGCTCTGGGTTTGGCGACGCCGATAGAGGGGCAGAACGCGCGGCGAGCGGTCGCGGCAGCCAGTCCAGCGCTGGAGATGGCAGCGGAACCGGCTCTGGAAACGACGAAGGCATCAGCAACTACTACGGGCGCCTAGCAACCTGGCTCGCCCGCCACAAACGCTACCCGGCACAGGCGCGCCGACTGCGCCAAGAAGGGACAGTGAAAGTGACCTTCACCATCACCAGCAGCGGCCGGGTCGTCTCGAAACGAATCGTCCAGAGCTCGGGCCACGCACTGCTCGACCGAGAGGTCGAAGCCATGCTCGAGCGCGCGTCTCCGCTACCACGCATCCCGACAAGCCTGGGTCGCAAGCGCCTGACCATTACCGTACCGGTGGCCTTCGCGTTGCGCTGAGCCTAGCAAGGGCCGATGGATGCCGTCAGCCGTGAGGCTCAGTCTTGAAAATGCAGCTGCACCTCAACCTGATCGTCCTGATGACTGACGCGCACCCTGTCTGCCAAGCGCTGGATCAGATAGCCTGCCAGCTGATGGATGGCATCGGGCTGCTCGAGCAGGGCGTCGGGATCGGGACGATCGGGCGATAGCACAACGGGCTCGCCGGGATAGCAGAGCCTTAGCGTGCAGTCGTACTCGTCGAAATGGGTCGCGATCCTGATCCTTGCGCCGTTGGCGACGAGCCCCTGACCCAAGAGCAGCTCGACCAGCTCGTTGCTCGCATGCTCGAGTCTGGACACCACCTCGGGGCGAGCACCCCATTGCCTGCCAAGATGCCAGATCAACTGGTTGACCTCTTCTCGCCAGTCTCCGGCAATGGTCACCTCATGGGCGAGACGCTCCTTGCTGCCGAGACGAAACAGCAGATTCAGCAGCACCGCGGTGACCACGGTCAGCGACAAGGAGGTCGCGAACACCGGTGCTAACTCAGACGGGATCGCCGCAAGCCCCAAGAGCAGCTGATCTTGGCCCAGCCCCAGAATCAGCGCAACACCCAAGGTAATGATCTTGCGATTGTCCAACAGGCGCGAGGTCAGGATCTTCAGCCCCGTCAGGGCAACGAACGCGCCAACGAAGGTCAGCACTGCACCAATGACTGGCGGCGACAAGACCGTCCACAGCTGGGTGACAGGCGGGAAGAAGGCAAGCAAGCAGAAGAGTCCGCCGAGCACGAAGGCAACGACCCGACTGCTGATGCCTGATGCCTGCGCGAGCCCCACGGCCCCGCCACTGCTGGTCTGAGTGACCCCATTGATCAACGAGGCGGTGATATTCGTGAGCCCCTCGGCAACCAATCCTCGACTGATCCCTTGGATGTCAGGGCCTCGCCAGCCGGCATCGTTGGCCCGTTGCGCGACCGTCAACACGCCGAAGCAATTGAACGAGAGCGCCAGGCCAACGATGACAAACTCGGGCAGCAGCGCCCAGTCGAGCGACCAACCGAATTGCCCAAGCTCAGGGGCCGCAAAGGGAGCGGCTTGATAGACCTCCTGGAGCTCGCTGCTCGGCACCAGATCGAGCATCAAGGCCAGCGATTGTCCGACAATCAGCCCTGCGAATACCGAGAAGGCACGGCCAAGGCCCTTGATCCAGACATTGAGGCCGATGATCACGGCAAGGGCGACAAGGCCGACCGCATAGCCCACCGGACGGCCCTGAAGTGGCGAATCCATCCCCAACAGATGCTCGAGCCCCACCAAGCCAAGACCAATCCCGAGCATAAAAACCGTCAGACCGGCGATCTCGACCGGGAATAGCGCCCGCAGCCGGGGAAGCAGTCGACCGGCGAGCAGCTGCACCAGTCCAACGACCGACATCATGCCGAACGCCAGCCCGAGGCCGCCGATCTGCACGGCCGCCAACGAAGCCGGAAACGCGGCCCCCGAGGTATGCATCGGCACGAACAGGCCGGCCCCGATACCAAAACGATTCAGCGCTTGCAGCATCACGCCAACGCCGGCCGTGATCATCGTGAGTGCGATCAGGTTGGCCTCGGCGGCCGCATCCAGACCTGCGGCCCGGCCAAGGACCACCGGCAAGGTCATGATCGAGCCTAGGAATGCGACCTGTTGAATCGCCAGTAGCAGCGTCATCGACCAAGGCGGTCGCTCGTGAACCCAGTAACGGATGCCGTCCGGCCTAATCGGTGCACGCAATCGCGCCATCAGCAGAGAGTCTCCAGTCGAAACAGGCAGGGCATTCTAGGCAATCTCCGACGGAGGTCGCAGCACGAATGCAAGCCCGGGCAAAGGACCCTCCATTGTGGACAAGGCCCATCGCAGCACCGAGCGGCTTCGCGTCGCGAAAGCCGTCGCGAAGCCAGCTTGAGCGATGCCTAAGAAGACCTCTCATCAGGCTTGCCCGCACATCGGGCCGTCGCTACCCTGCAGCCCGGTACCGTCAGCGTTCAGGCCCGTCGGCATCAACACCCCCTTGATTGGCATCGACGGCAGGCAGCCGCACGGCGCCGTGTACATCTATTCAAGCATTAACCTCGTCC
>NZ_JBUDPI010000433.1:0-2748 GCF_054919635.1 Halochromatium sp.
GAGTCACTGAGGCTTTTCCAGCCGTCCTCCATCCCGACCCAGAACGCGCTCGATTGCGGCTCGATTCCGGCTCGATTCCATTAAGCCGCTCCGTCATCTGCTGCGGCAGCGCGAGACCATCCGCTTGAACTTGTTCTCATCGCCGCTGCTCGGCGATAAACAAGGCTGCAGCCGCCTCAGGCGCCGACGGGAAATAGAGATGCAGGTAACTGGCCGTCAGCGAGCCATGACGGTAGACCGGCTCGCCGCGGCCGCCGTCGCGTTGGCGGATACCGTAAGTGCTCGGTGTCAGCGGGGTTTCCATGGTGGAATGGTGGAAGCTGTGGCCACGCAGCTCTCCGGCCGACGTCGCCATACTCTGCATCCCGAGGCCGGCCAGGCGCGGCTGCAGCCGGCCGTGGCCAGGCAGTAGACCGGCGAGCTGGCCGCTGCGGCCGTCCTTGTCGGTCAGCGTCTCCAAGAGATAGAGCATGCCACCGCATTCGGCATAGAGCGGCTTTCCGGCATCCACATGGGTGCCCAACGACGCCAGCATCGCTCGGTTGGCCGCGAGGGTTTCCAGGTGCAGCTCCGGATAGCCGCCGGGCAGATAGATCGCATCGGCCTCCACGAGGCTATCACGCAGCGGCGAGAACAGGCTCAGCTTGGCGCCGAGCGACCGCAGCAGCCGCAGATTGGCTGCATACAGAAACGAGAAGGCCGCATCGCGGGCCACCGCGATTTGCAGACCGTCGAGGCGTGGCACTGGCTTTATCGTTGGTGCGGATGCCAGCCCGGGCTCACGAAACGCCACCCGCGGCGGCAGCTCGGCCAGTGCCGTTCCGGCGAGGCGCTCGGCGGCCGCATCAAGCCGCTGCTCGAGATCGGCGATCTCCGCGGCCTGCACCAGCCCCAGGTGCCGGCTCGGCAACGCCGCCTCGTCGAGCCGCGGCAAAGCGCCAAGGAATGGCACCTCGCTCGGGATGCCTTCACCGATCATCTCAGCGTGGCGCTCGCTGCCGACCCGATTGGCGATGACGCCGGCCAGGCGCAGACCGGGCCGATACTGGGCCAGGCCCAGCGCGAGCGCGCCGAAGGTCTGCCCCATGCCGCGGGCATCGATCAGCACCGCTGCCGGCAGCCCGAAGCGCTCGGCCAGATCGGCGCCCGAGGGCGTGCCGTCGAACAGCCCCATCGCGCCCTCGACCAGGATCAGATCGGCCTCGGCGGCGGCTTCGTAAAGCAGCCGTCGGCAGGCTGGCTCGCCGACCATCCACAGGTCCAGCGGCTCGACCTCGGCGCCAGAGGCGCGGGCCAGGATCATCGGATCGAGGAAGTCCGGACCGATCTTGAACACCCGCACGCGCCGGCCGGCGCGGTTATGGTAACGCGCGAGCGCCGCGGCCAGCGTCGTCTTGCCTTGGCCGGACGAGGTCGCGGACAGGAAGAGGGCTGGGCAGTAGCGCAATGTGCTCATGCAGTACCGTGAAACAAGCACTTCATTGTCCAGGTAGACCTGCCGCTCGCAGACCAGCGCCTTGATCCGGTTGAGATAAAGACCGATGGTCGACGATGGGCTTGAGAGCGGCCAGGATCATCTGGTGCGATCTGGAATCTCATCATTGGATCGCGCGGACGTGCAGCTGGCGCTGAAAGCGCTGTTGGCACTCGCGGTGAGCTATGGTCGTTCGCCATGACTCCAGGACCCGAGACTCCCATGACTCTTAGGCGTCACGGAAGACAATCCGTCTGGTGGTCAGCTAAAGCCGCAATATCAGGACTCGGATGGGCAGCGTATCATGAAACCGATGTGGCTCCTCTCGCTATGGCGCGCTGTCGATGCCAGACGGCTCCGACCCACCGTCCTCGGTAATGCCCCTGACCGCATGGATCAGGACGCTGATCATGCCAGTAGCTTGACCGTTGCCATCGGTATCGGCTGCGATCGGGGCGCTTCGCTGGAAACAGTCGCGAGCTGCGTCGATGCAGCCTTGCAGCAGCTGGACGCACCGCGGGTGTCGATGCTGGCGAGCGTCATGCAGAAGCGCGACGAGGCCGCGATCCAGACCCTGGCCGCAGAGCGCGGCTGGCCGCTGTGCTTCTATCCAGCGGCCGAGCTAGCCCAGATCCCGGTCGCCAATCCCTCTGAGACGGTCCGCCGCCTCATCGGCACGCCCGGAGTAGCCGAGGCCGCGGCGCTGCGCGCGGTGGGCGCTAACCTCAAAAACCTGCGCGTGGAGAAACAAACCTACCGCGGTGCCGATGGCAAGAACGCGACCGTCGCCATTGCGTCGATCACGGAAAAAAGCTGATCGCGCGCATCCAACAACGTCGCGCGGCTAGAAAGCTCCAGGTTTTAGCCGCGGGGTGAGGCGATCCGGCTCGGTCAACACACGGGAGGCTGGCGCGAGTGCTGTACGAATGGCCTAGGGCGGTGGGACAATCAACCTTGCCGATGGCGTCGCCGCCACCGCTTGCCAATGCATTGGGTGACGACGAGCCAGAGTACGAGCCGGAAGACCTCTACGCCGATGAACCCCGTCGACTCGGAAGAGAGCGGGCTCCATGAGCCCGAGTTGCTGCGCCGGAGGGTGGAGATCATCGTGCGCGCGGCCGACCCAGACGCCATCATCCTGTTCGGCTCACGCGCCCGCGGCGATGCACGCCCGGATTCCGATATCGATCTGTTGGTCATCGAGCGCAAGCCTTTTGGCCCCGGCCGCAGCCGGATCAAGGAGGCGGCGCGACTCTATCGGGCATTGGGCGAGG
>NZ_JBUDPI010000434.1:0-2738 GCF_054919635.1 Halochromatium sp.
TCGTGATCGAGAGGTCTTCCTGGACGTCCTCGGCCTTGATCTGGCCGATACCCGCTAGGTAGTTGTTGGCAGCCAGCACCCGGGCCACCTCGACGCCGCTGACACCGAGGGCAGCCATGCGGTCTGGGTCTAGCCAGACCCGCATCGCATAGGTTTGGTTGCCGATCAACTCGGCCTTGGCGACGCCTTCCTGAGCCTGCAGCTGGGGCTGCACCACGCGGATCAGATAATCGGTGATCTGCGGCAGCGTCATCTGCTCGCTGTAGAACGCCAGGTACATCAAGGCGGTCGAGTCGCCGGTGGTCGAGTCGATCACCGGGTTCTGGGCGGCTGCCGGAAGCACATTGAGCTTGCTCGCGACCTTGGCCTGGATCTCCGAGACCGCGGCATTCGGGTCATAGTTGAGGCGCATATTGGCCTCGATCACCGAGACGCCCTGGGTACTGGTCGCGGTCAGGTAGTCGATGCCATCGGCCTCGGCGATGGCCTGCTGCAAGGGCGTGGTGATGAAGCCCTTGACCAGCTCGCTACTCGCGCCCGGGTAGGCGGTGGTGATGGTGACAACGGTGTTCTGCGTCTCTGGGTACTGGCGGATCTCGAGGCCGAGCATCGCCCGCAGTCCAAGCACGAAGATCAGCAAGCTGACGACGCTCGAGAGCACCGGCCGGTGGACGAAGATGTCGGTGAATCTCATTCTTCGATACTCACCGCCGCGCCATTGCGCAGCTTGACCTGACCTGCCGAGACGACATGATCTCCGGCCTTGAGACCGCTCAGAACCTCGACCTCTTGGCCGCGCGTGGCGCCGGTTTCTACCTGGCGTCGCTGGACCACGAGCTGGCCGTCCTGGTCGCCCTCACCGGGCTGGATCATGAAGACCGAATCGCCATAGGTATTGAAGGTGATGGCCTGGCGTGGCAGGGTCAGCACCTGATCCTTCATCGGCAGCAGGGTTGAGACCTTGGCGAACATGCCGGGCAAGAGGCGGCGATCAGGGTTCGGCAGTAATGCCCGCACCTGAATATTGCGGGTCTCCTGATTCACGGCTGGGCTGATCGCGCGAATCTCACCCTTAAAGACCTGATCGGGGAAGGCGCTGACACGCACCTCGACCGTCTGGCCGACCGCTATCTCAGAGAGGCTGCGCTCGGGTAGCGCATAGTCGACATAGACCGGGTCGAGTGCCTCGAGCTCGACGATGGCCGAGCCGGCATCGAGGAACTGCCCCAGATTGACGCGCCGGATGCCGAGCTGTCCATCAAAGGGCGCACGGATGGTCTTCTTGCGGATCAGTGCCTGCTTGGCCTGGACCTCGGCTAACGCCTGCGTCACCTGAGCGCTAATCTGATCGAAGTCGCCTTGCGACACCGCCCGATCGCGCAGCAGCTTCTGATTGCGCTCGAGCTGCAGCTGGGCCAGATTCAGCCCCGCCCGAAGACCGTTCAGGTCGGCCTCGTCGACCTCGGTGTCCAGCTTCACCAGCTCTTGGTCCGCCATGACCTGATCGCCGGACTCGAACAGAATCTCCTTGATCTGCCCGGCAACTTCGTTGTTGACCATCACCCCTTGCACGGCCTGGACGTTGCCAACCGCCTCAAGTCGCGGCTGCCAGCTGGTGGTGCGCACCCTGACCGCCGACACGGTCGCCGGTGGCTGCGGTTGTGAGAACATCGCGATGTCCTGCTGGATCTGCCGATACTTCAGCAAGGCGAGTCCGCCGGCCAGCAGCGCGAGAAGGAGAAAGACGAGCAGTGAGCGCAGGATCATCGGTCGATTCCCTTAGCAGCAATGAGACCCAAGCAGGGGCTGGCGACAACCGAGCTGCACCAGGAGCGCCTGCTCAGCCATCCAAATTCAATCGCCTGTTTGGACGTTGGCCGCAAGTATACAGAATCCACAGCCAAAATTGAGCAATCTGTCTCTCCGCTGCTCAGGGTTTGGACCATTGATGCTCGTAAAGCATAGTTGATTCGCCTTTCTTGGTGACCAGAAGGCGGAGTCCGGTCAAGATGTCATGATCGTGATTTTGGCAACCACGATGCAAACCCTAGAGCTGGCCAATGACGTCGCCAAAGCCGATCTTTGTTCTCCTTTCTGGCATCTGTGCACTGGTCCTGACCATGGGCGTGGCGCGCTTCGCTTACACACCGATGCTGGCCTATATGCAGCCGCAGACCGGCATGGGGGATGCGCTAGCGGGTTGGCTCGCTGGCTGGAATTATCTTGGCTACCTTACCGGCGTGCTGGTGGTGACCCGACTCAAGGATCTGATGCTCAAGGACCGTCTTTATCGCCTTAGCCTGCTGTTGGCGGTACTGACGACGGCGATGATGCCGCTCGCTGGCATGTCGCTGACACTGGACATACTGACCGGGTTGCTCGCGGACGGGTCGCTGGCGCAGACACCTGCATCCGCACCTTTGATGACATCCTCGACCGTGCTGCCATCGTCGACAGCAATGGCCGAGATACCAGACTCGCGGTGGATGCTCGAGGCGCCTCTGATCTGGGGCCTGAGCCGCTTTCTGGCCGGACTCAGCACCGCTGGTGGCCTGATGCTCGGCTCCGGGCTGATCCTGAACTGGCTGATCCGCCATGGGCACCGCAGTGAATTGGGCCTGCACTTTAGCGGCCTTGGCCTGGGGATCGTGCTCGGTGGGCTCTTGGTCGAGCTGGCCGCGCCTTATACCGACTGGCGCGGCCAATGGTGGCTGCTCACCGTGGTTGGGCTGCTGCTG
>NZ_JBUDPI010000435.1:0-2735 GCF_054919635.1 Halochromatium sp.
TCCGATTTCCATTTCGATCTCCCCGATGAGCTGATCGCCCAGCATCCATTGCCTGAGCGCAGCGCCAGCCGGCTGCTCGCGCTCGACGGCCCGAGCGGCCGCCTGCAAGACCTGGGCTTTCGCGATCTGCCACAGCTGCTCCAACCTGGCGACCTGTTGGTCTTCAACGACACCAAGGTCATACCGGCGCGGCTGTTCGCGCAGAAGGCGACCGGGGGCAAGGTCGAGGTGCTGATCGAGCGGATGGTCGATGATCACGAGGCCCTCGCCCATCTGCGTGCAAGCAAGACGCCCGTGGCGGGCACCACGCTGCACCTGGCCGAAGGCGAGCAACTGTTGATCACGGCGCGCGAGGAAGACCTGTTTCGGCTCCGGGCTCTGGATGCCACACTACCAGCGCTGATGCGGCGCCACGGCCATATGCCGCTGCCGCCCTATATTCGCCGCGCCGATGAAGCCGCTGATCAGCAGCGCTACCAGACCGTCTATGCCGAGCGCGAGGGTGCGGTTGCGGCGCCGACGGCGGGCTTGCATTTCGATGCGCCGATGCTCGAGCAGCTGGCCCAGGCCGGTATCGGCAGCGCGCGCCTAACCCTGCACGTGGGCGCTGGAACCTTCCAACCGGTGCGCGAAGAGGATCTGAATCAACACCGGATGCATGCCGAGTGGCTTGAGGTGAGCGAGGCGACGGTGGCTCAGATCGAGGCAACGCGTGCCGCCGGCGGGCGCATCATCGCCGTCGGCACCACCACGGTGCGCAGTCTGGAGACGGCGGCAGCTGCCGCGCAAGGAGCCATGGCCAGCGCACCAGGCGCGGCACCCGTTCTCGGCCAAGGCCCAGATGCGGCAAAGACCGACGCGGCCGAGGCCATGCTCGGAACCTCGGTGCTCAGGCCCTATCGTGGCGAGAGCCGGTTGTTTATCCGACCGCCTTATCCCTTTCGGGTGGTCGACGCGATGATCACCAACTTTCACCTACCGGGCTCGACGCTGCTGATGCTGGTCTCGGCCTTTGCCGGTCACGCGCAGATCATGGCCGCCTACCGTCACGCCGTTGTCCAGCGCTATCGCTTCTTCAGCTACGGCGATGCGATGTTCCTCACGCGACGGGATGGCTAGGCCAGAAATCGATGGGCCAGAAATCGACGGGCAAAAAAAAGCGCGGCGGGCGCCGCGCTTATAAGATTACCACCAAAGGAGGATGGAGGAGTGCACCAGAGGACTGCGAACCTCCAGTGCATCGCTAGTTTCTTAAATACTAATCTGATTGTCAACCCCAACCGCTGCGTCGCTACCACCTGTTTCTGAGTTTAGCCAGCGACAGCGTCAAAAATGTGAACCAGTCGGCATTTATGCGACATGTGGGATATCACCTTCAGTTAGCGGCTCCGGCCGCAGGCTGCGGATAGCGCACGCCGCAGCCTCCATGGCCGCAATATCCCCCGGGGTTCTTGGCGAGATACTGTTGATGGTAGTCTTCCGCATAGTAGAAGCTCGGCGCGGACAGGATCTCCGTGGTGATGGCCTCGCGCCGGCCGGCCTGATCCAAGGCCTGCTGATACTGGCTCAGGCTTTGCCGGGCTGCCTCGAGCTGCGCCTGGTCGAAGGCATAGATGCCCGAGCGGTACTGGGTCCCCATATCGTTGCCCTGGCACATGCCCTGGGTGGGGTCGTGGCCTTCCCAGAAGGTCTTGAGCAACTGCTCGAAGTGGATCTGGGACGGATCGTAGACCACCAAGACCACCTCGTTATGACCGGTATAGCCGGAGCAGACCTCTTCGTAGGTGGGGTTTGGCGTTAGGCCGCCGGCATAGCCGACAGCAGTGCTGTAGACCCCTGGCAGGCTCCAGAACGCCTTCTCCGCACCCCAGAAACAGCCCATGCCGAACAGCACCTGCTGCGTATTCTCTGGAAAAGGCGGTAGCAGCGGATGGCCGAGGACCGCATGGCGGCTCGGCACCGACATCGGAGTGTCGCGGCCGGGAAGGGCCTCTTGAGCCGTTGGCAGCTCGGTCTTCTTGCGGAACAGGAACATGATGATGGCCTCGGTGGGTATGATGGAGTGATTGAGGTTTGGGCAGACACGCTCAAGCCAAACCGATGCCGCACCCCAACCATCGACCCTCATTCCCACATGTCCGCCTGGCAGCATCTTCGTCTGATCACCATTGATCTTGATGACACCCTCTGGCCCTGCGCACCGGTCATCAAAGCGGCCGAGGCGGCACATTACGCCTGGCTGGCCGCACAGGCACCGCGACTGGCGGAGCGCCATACCGTGGAGAGCCTGCGCGCCCATCGTCGCGAGCTGATGCAGACCCGCCCTGAGCTGGCCCACGATGTCACCGCGCTGCGCTACAGGGCCCTCCAGAGCCTACTGATCAGCTTGGACTATTCCGAGCAGCAGGCCGTTGAGCTGGCGCAGGGGGCAATGACAGCGTTTCGAGACAGGCGCAATCGCGTCGAGCCCTATGCCGATGTCGCCCCGGCGCTGGAGCGTCTGCGTCGCCATTGCCGGCTCGTTGCGGTGACCAACGGCAATGCCGAGGTGCAGCAGACGCCGCTGCGCGCGGCCTTCGATCGCTGCCTGACCGCGGCCGATGCCGGCGCCGCCAAGCCGGACCCGGCCATCTTCGAGCTGGCGATGGACTGGGCCGAGGCCACGCCCGCGCAAACCTTGCATATTGGTGATGACCCGGCACTGGATGTCGACGCCGCGCGGGCACTGGGCTTGG
>NZ_JBUDPI010000436.1:0-2734 GCF_054919635.1 Halochromatium sp.
GTACAACGCTGGCATTCAGCCAGACTTCGAGCTCGGGATCAGCTCGAAGTGGTTCAGAGAACGCTTTGGCGAAATTCCGAGTGCCGAACGGCAACCACTGCGAGAGCCGCAGATCGAAATCGGGTTGTAAGTTCGACAACACGGGGAAACGACGCTCGCGGAGATGTTGCTCGCGCTGCGCTGACTGGGTCGGCAAGCCAAGCGTCCGCTTGACCTCCGACATGGGCTTAACCAATTCAGCGAAGCTGATTGGCCAAGCATCCATCTCAACCCCCGGACGCGCGGCCATGTCTGCCGGCGTCAGAGGAATCATCTGCCCGCCCCAGAGGGCCGAGGTCCCGCCGAGCCCAAAGCTGCGTCCCAGCTCCGCGCCTCGATAATGGATGCCGGCCTGCGCGCAGTGCTGGTTCAGCTCTTCAGGGCGACGGGCGAGCCGATCCCCGGTTTCTAGCACCATGACCCGCAGCCCCAAATCGCGCAAACGGTTGGCGATGCCAAATCCTTGATCATGGCAATGTCCTAGCGCGCATCCGCCGCCATCGCAGCCAGCGCCGGCAGGCGCTCCGGGCGACGGGTGGACACCAAAACCATTCCCTCGCGGTTGCGCTCCAAGGCCGCTTTGATCACCTGCAACGCCTCCGATTCAGACCGCGTTCCCGCCTGCCGTAGATAGGCGAAGGTAATCTGCAATGGCCGGCCCGATGCCGACACCAGATCCGCCTCATGCGCCGCTATGGAGTCCTCCACTTGCAAGATATCCAAAACGTCCGGCAAGCACTGTGCCGCTTCGACGCAGCGCGCAGCAGTTCCAGCAAGGCCAACATAGCGGACACGCCCTTTGCCCTTTTGCTGCTGCAGCCATTGAGCCAAACGTGGCAAGAATGCGCGGTCAGATGCTTCCGGCTCGTGTAACAACAGTAAGTCGATCCAATCGGTCTGCAGCGCCTTCAAAGATCGCACCAAGCTTTGCTCCGCCGCCTCGGGCGTGATAAGCCTCGGACGTCGATCCCAGAGGTTTGGCAGCAAGCGGCGCCCGACCTTGCCAAACGCACGATGCGCATAGATCAGAGCCGGCAGCGCCTCGAATGCCCGGAACGCGGGAAGCCCGAACTTGGTGGCCAGCGTCACCTGGTCACGCCAGCCTTTGATGAAACGTCCCAGCGATCGCTCTGCCATGCCTTCACCGTACATGCGAGCGGCATCGAAGTGGGTGAAACCACAGTCCAGCGCGGAGCAGAGGAGCCTTGCGCGATCTTTCTCGCGGATCAGGTGGTGTAGCGATGCCGTCCCAAACCCCAGCCGCGAGACCTCGAGAGACGTACCGGCGAGCGTCGTCCGCTGCATCGCCAATGCCTAACGCAGCGCGACCAAGTGCGAAGGATCGGTCCACTCGACCCGAAAGCCATGCTGTTGCAAGCCTTCTTCGAGTTTCCCGGGCGTGCCCGACTCGCCCCGCTCCTGCAGCAAGCCGAAGTGCATTTCGATCCCAACGCAGCGGAGCCTTTCGTCGTCCAGGATTGCCTGCAGCCCCGAAAAGACCTCGCCCTCAAATCCTTCGACGTCAATCTTGATCACATTCGGGAATAGGCTCGAATGCTCCGCCGCGAAGCTCGCTCCTGAACGAACGGGTACCTCAGCAAACGACTCGCCGAAACCCTGGCTCGGGTCATTCACCACCCGGTGGGTTGCCGCCAGTGAATCTGCCTCTAGGGCCATCGTCAGAACCCCATCGTCAGCGCCCAAGGCTGCATTGACCGGATGAACGCCAGCCTTGCCTTGAGAGACCTGCTGCAACGCGGCAAAGCAGGCCGGCACCGGTTCAAAGGCCACCACCTGACCGCCATCGTTAACACGCTCGGCAAATTGCGAGGTATAGAGCCCCACGTTCGCACCGACATCCCAAACCGTATCCGAAGGTTGAACCTCCGCTAGGAGGCGCGGGCCAAACCGATCCTCGTAGTCACCACGCATCAAAAGGCTCGCTGCGACCTTGTTCAACCCGAGGCTTCGGGTAAGGTTTCGAACTTTCACAAAAAACGGCGACGAGTAAATCACGGCTAAGCATCCTTAGGGTCAGAAAGAGATCGGAGTTCACGCGGGCCTTGTATCTTCGCCGGATTTCCGGCCATCACCGTCCAGGCGGGGACGTCCTTGGTGACCGTCGACCTTGCCAAAACCACCGCACCATCGTTCACCGTTACACCAGGCCCGATAAAGACATCCGCTGTAATCCACACCCGATCACCGATTGTGATCGGCGCAGCCACCAAAGGCATCTGCGGACCGCTCAGTATCGCTGGATCGCGATAATCATGGCTGGCAGAGCAGAGAAAGCTGTACTGACTAACTGTGGAATACGCGCCAACACGAATTTTTTCTACCGAGTAACAATCAACGTTATCGGCCAGGGTCGCGTGTCGGCCCAGCTCAAGATTCCAAGGCGCCCAGACCCGAGCCGATGGATAGACATAGCATGGGCCTTCTATTTTCGCCCCAAAAAGGCGCAAGACTATACAGCGCCATTGATGAAACGGCCGAGGTGTCGGCCGAAAGATTAGGACCCTAATCCCTTCCCAGACCACTCGTAACAAGCGATTCCGAAACGACAGATCTAAATGCGATAGGGATGCACTCATCTAGAGTTTAAAACGTATGCCATATATTCAAGCGTTTGAGCACTCGCACCAAATAAATCGGCCAATCTAGTCAGAGCGCACACTCGACAATGCTTGCC
>NZ_JBUDPI010000437.1:0-2717 GCF_054919635.1 Halochromatium sp.
GCTCGATGATCCGGTCTGGCCAGCGGCGGTCGGGCCATTGTACCGGCTTGCTCGGACGATACTTGGCGTGATGGGCGGGCATTGCGAGCTCCTTGTGGCAGTGGGCAAGTGGCTTTGCAGTGGGCGAGCAACAAGCTGCTCGGCCTTTTGATCGGATCGATCGACTGCGCGACCGGGCGTGCCAGCGACTGGGCGCTGCCGCCGGTGGCGCAGCGCAAGCCCGGCTTTGGGCTGGCGCGCGGCACGGCGGGCGCGATGTCGGTACCGGTCTAGAGCGATGGGCTGGGTTACAGCGCCCGTTCGGTCACCGAATCGCTGGGTGTCGACCCGGTGCTGTCGGTGATCCTCGTTTGGGTCTGGCCTTGTGGGCCTTGCCAGGTCGTCTGCTTGTGGCCGACGGTTGATAGGATGCGCTTCTTCTTCAGGTAGGGGATTGCGAAAAACATCCTGATCGCTCCGTCTTGCGCAATTTTTATTCATAACGAAGGCTGATCGCGCAATTTCGCCGTTGACCGCTGTCTCGCTTCTTTCCGCGGATGCCGAGCGGCTGGGTTCTGAGCTAATCTGAAGGCATGACACTCGATCGCTACGACCACCGCATCCTCGAGATCCTGCAAGCCGATGGGCGCATCAGCAATCAGGAGCTAGCCGATCGCATCGGCCTGTCGCCATCGCCCTGTCTACGCCGGGTGCGAGCGCTCGAGGAGGCCGGCATCATCGCCGGTTATCGGGCGATGGTCGATGCGCGGAAGCTCGGGTTGACACTGATCGCCTTCATCAGCATCTCGATGGATCGGCATACGCCTGAGCGTTTCGCCAATTTTGATGCGACGGTATCGGCGCTGCCGGAGGTGCTCGAGTGCTCGCTGATCACCGGTCGCGATGCCGATTATCAGCTCAAGGTGATCGTGCGTGACATGGAGGCCTATCAGGATCTCCTGCTACACAAGATCACCCGTATCGAAGGCGTCTCCGGCGTGCATTCGAGCTTTGTGCTGCGCCAGGTCATCGAGCGTACCGCCTTACCATTGGACTGAGCAGAACATAGCCAAATGATCATGAAAGCCTCCGATCCGCATCTGCTCCAGCCGCCGGAGTTCGCCTGCCTCAGCGAGACTGGCCTTGTGCGCACGCGCAATGAGGATGCCTATGCCGCGCAGCCCGAGCTTGGCCTCTGGGTGGTCGCGGATGGCATGGGCGGTGTCGCCGGCGGTGCGGTGGCGAGCGCCATCGCCGTCGAGACCATCGTCGATGAGGTGCGCCGAGGCGTCGACCTGACCGAGGCGCTCAATGGCGCTCATCGTGCCATCTTGGATGCTGCAGCCGCGGGTCAGGGCAGCCCGGGGATGGGCACCACCGCCGTTGCGTTGCGCCTCGATCGCAACCGCTATGAGCTGGCCTGGGTGGGCGACAGCCGTGCTTACAGCCTCCAGCCAGGCCAAAGGCTGTGCCAGCTCACCCGCGATCATTCGGTCGTGCAGTCGCTGGTCGATCAAGGATTGCTGAGCCCGGAACAGGCTGGCAGCCATCCTTATCGTCATCAGCTCACGCGCGCCCTGGGCGGATTCGCAACGCCGGCGATCGATGCCGATCATGTCAGCGGTGACTGGAGCCGGGGCGACTGGCTCCTGCTCTGCACCGATGGGCTCAATGGCGAGCTGAGTGACGCCGAGATCGGCGGCTTGATCCAAGATGCCCGTGCTCCCGAGCCAGCCGCACAGGCGCTGGTCGCCGCAGCGCTGGAGCAGGGTGGGCATGATAATGTGACGGTCATCCTGCTGAGGTGCTGAGCGGACCTTGATCGCTGTCTACCTTCTACCTCCCGATGATGGCCCGACTTTGGTGCTCACATCGGCAAGCAGTGGGTCGACGCTCTCTTCGCCCCATCAGGAGGCCTGAGGATGCGCGAAGCGACAGGCAAGTCGGGCGGCGTGATCGATCAGCTCACCAAGCTCGCTGACCCGCGCGCCAGCCTGCTCGGCATAGCTCTGAACCTGCTGCGCCAACTGGTCGATGTTGTTGATATTGGCGTTGATCTCTTCGGTGGTGGCGCTCTGCTGCTCCGTCGCGCTGGCGATTTGTAGGCTCATCTCTTGCATCGAGGCAACCGCAGTGCGGATCGCTTCCAGTGCCTGATGAGACTGGTCCGCGAGGGCCAGGCTGTGTGCGGCGTGCTCACTACTCTCGTCCATGGCGGCAACAGCGCGATCCGTGCCTTCCTGCAGCGAGTGGGTGATGGTCTTGATCTCGGCGGTTGCGTCCGAGGTGCGATCGGCGAGCACGCGAACCTCCTCGGCGACCACCGAGAAGCCGCGACCGGCCTCGCCGGCGCGTGCCGCCTCGATCGTGGCATTGAGGGCGAGCAGATGGGTTTGCTCCGTGATCTGTTCGATGAGGTCAAGGGCCGCTCCGATCCGCTTGGCCTCCTCGGCGACCTGGTGGGTGACTTGCGACGAGCTGCTGATGCGCTCGACCAGCGTGCGCACGGCCTCGGCACTCTGCTGAACGGTCTCCATGCCTTGGTCGGCCTGATCGCGCACCTGCTCGCTGATCTGGGCGCCAACGGAGGCATTGCGAGCGATCTCCTGCACGCTCTGCGCCATCTCTTCCATCGCGGATGCGACCTGCAGGGTTTCCGCCGTCTGCTGCTGCGCCTGCGCGCGGGCTTCGGCCACGGCCTCGCCAGCCTGGGCACTGACCTGTTGGAGGTGGTCGGT
>NZ_JBUDPI010000438.1:0-2714 GCF_054919635.1 Halochromatium sp.
GTCTACGTGAATGGGCGCTATACACCAGACTGCTGTCCGGAATATCTGAAGCCGGAGAATTTCGCCGCGCTGAAGCAGGGCCGGGCCGACTGCATCGAGCTGCATACCTCGACGGTCTCAGAGCTGCTGACACGCACCCCCCAGCGCTTCTCGAAGTACGTGCTGCTGGATCACATGGACTGGATGAGCAGCTATGCACCGCAGGCGCTGTCCGAGGAATGGGCCTTGATCCTAGAGCGCGCGCGCAGTGATGCGCGCATCATCTTCCGCAGTGCGCATGCGGCCCCGGCCTATCTTCAGGATCTGGAGGTTAGCCCCGAGCGAGGACGGCTGCGCGACTGCCTGCAGTTTCATCCGGAGCTGGCGGCCCAGATGCAGCCGCTCGACCGGGTGCATACCTATGCCGGCTTTCATATCGCCGACGTGGTTGCGGCCTGAACGTGGCAGCCGCAGCCCTCACCGCCGAGCTCAAGGTCCTGATCGCGCTCTTACGGGGTCAGCCGAGGACCGGCTCGCATGCCGAGCGGCTCGAGGCCTTCTATGCCCCGCAGGCGAGCCGTTACGACGCCTTTCGGGAGCGTCTGCTGCATGGGCGTGGCGAGCTGATCGCCGACCTGATTGCCAGCCAGGCAGTCCTTCCTGGTGGGCACCTGGTCGAGCTTGGTGCCGGTACCGGCCGCAATCTGCTGTTCTTTGGTGACCGGCTTGCGACCTTCGGCCGGGTCGATGCGATCGATCTCTGCCCATCGTTGGTCAGCGAGGCACGACGGCGGACAGCGGCCATGGCGACTGTGCAGATCCATCAGGCCGATGCCTGCAGCTGGCAGCCCGAGACGCCGGTCGATACGGTGTATCTCGCCTACGCGCTGACCATGATCCCCGACTGGAGGGCGGCGATCGACAACGCGATCGCGATGCTCAAGCCCGGTGGTTATCTCGGCGTCGTCGATTTCTATGTCTCGGCGGCTGAGCCGGAGCCGGGCTTGGCGCGTCATTCGGCCTTGGCACGGGCGTTCTGGCCGCGCTGGTTTCGCCATGATGGCGTACATCTGGAGCCCGAGCGATTGGCCTATCTGCGCCAGGCCCTGCCCGATCATCGCTTGACCGAGGCCATGGCCCCAGTGCCTTATCTGCCGGGGCTGCGGGTTCCTTACTATCGGTTCATTGGTCGCAAAGACGGCTGATCCCAAGACGAGCATGTCGATCTAAGGTGGATGACGCAGATAGGCGCAGGGAGCCTCAGCGATGACAGCTTATCTCCTCACTGACCGATCGCATTTCCCGCGGCATCGATCATCTCGCGGCCTTGTCGCCGCATGGCTCGACCGATGGCGTTGGCGAGTGCTGAGCCGCTGAGTGTCTCACCGTTGATCACGACCTTGCTTGGCGAGGTGGCGTAGGCGCTGAGCGGCTCGGCGAGCTGCTGCGCGGTGTCGTCGACGGCACTGTAGGGATAGGCGCAGGTTGCGCTGCCGGCGTTTTCGTCGCCGTTGGCGCCGGACCAGCCCAGGCTGATGATCGCGTCCTGATAGCCGGGTGTCTTGGTATTGACCCGGGTCCACTGGATCTGCTCTTTGCCGAGCTGCACGGCGACGAGATCCTTGCAGAGGCGAATGCGGACGTCTTCGCCGGGGTTGGCGCAGCTGGTCAGCAGGCCGCTACCGACGATGAGACTGCCGAGGGCGGCTGCGATGCGCCGAATCGTTGTCTGTTTCATCTTGCTTGTCCCTTATTGGTTGTCGAATCGGTCGGCTTGGTGGTGGTTGCCGGCGCAGCACTCTCGGTCTGTTGCTATCGGTCCGGACGATCGATGCTCAGAGCGGCAGCAGGATGCGGTCGCGGCGTTCTGGGTTGGCGCGGAAGTAGCTGGCGGTATTGCCGATGCGCTGGACCAGGTCGGCGCCGGCGCGCTCGGCGATGGCGTCGACGATGGCATCGCGCTCATCGTGATCGCCGCCGGGCACCTTGACCTTGATCAGCTCGTGATGCTCAAGCGCGAGCTCGACCTCGGCCATCACGGCGTCCGTGAGGCCAGCGGCGCCAAGCTGAACCACGGGCTTGAGATGATGCGCCTGCTTCTTCAGCCAGCGGCGTTGATGGTCGGTGATGGGGATGGTTTGGGGCACGTTTGGATGCTTTCGTTGAAGGATGATGTTGACGACTTGCCCGGATCAGATAGCCCGGATCAGATTGGCCGATCAGCGTGTCGGGCTCAAGTGTTGCCCCCGGTCTTCGAGGTCAGTCGCGCCTTGACGCGGTGTATAGCCCAGCATGCGGATTCGTTTCCTGATCAGGACGCCGTTAGGGTTGCAAGCGGTGCAGACGCTTGGGCTCAAACCGGGGTGACGAGGATGCGGCCATGGGTTTTGCCGGCCAGCATGCGCTCGAACACCCCTGGCAATCCAGGCAGGTCCACCTGGTCGCTGACCAAGGCGTCCAGGTCTTTGGGTCGCCAGTCGTCTGCAAGGTGATGCCAAAGGTTGGCGCGCAGCGGGAAACGGACATCAACCGAATTGCAGCCGAGTAGATTGATGCCGCGCAGGATGAACGGCATGACGGTGGTCTCCAGTGCGGTACCACCGGCTAGGCCAATGCTCGCAATGTTGCCGTTGGGGACCAGGGTCCGCGTGATCTGTGCGAGCATCGCACCGCCGACATTGTCGATCGCACCGCCCCAGATAGACTTCTCGAGCGGACGCTCGCCGCCGGGCAGC
>NZ_JBUDPI010000439.1:0-2709 GCF_054919635.1 Halochromatium sp.
CGTCCAGACCGGCCTCGCCGAACACGACTGCATTGATGATCTGAGCGAGCAGCCAGGCCTGCAGGATCAGCAGCACCCCGTTACCGAGGCCTAGACCGACCGATAGCCGCAGCCAGCCTGAGGCGAGCGGCTTTTGGTCATCTAACAGTGCGCGGGGAGCAGTCAAGCGTATTGCGAATCGAGAGCTGGTGACGCGTCAGACGCGCGAACGAAGAGACGAGTCAGGGGATTGACGCTTCAGGTCTATTTCAGGTCGCCTGGACCCAGGCATCCACGATCGCCTTTGTGCTCGTTCACGTCTAGCGCAGAGCCATCTGACGACCGCGGAGCGAGGCTAGATCGATCAAGAGCCCGCCGACCTGGCCGGCGATTGTAACAAGTCTCGAGTGATCCGCGTGACCCGATTCGCAGCGCCGGTCGAGTGTGGCCATAGACGTTGATCATGACGCCCTGTAGCAGCTTCGGTTCGCTCGGCTGCGACCCAGGGCTCAGCCGGCTGATAAGCCGGGCCGCCAGGGCTCACCCACGACGCTACTGGGGCTCAGCCGGCCTGCTGCGGAACGCGCTCGAGCTTGCTCGGATCGTAGCCGACGCTCTCGATGAAGGCCTTCATCTTCTCGAATTCAGCGTCGCTGAAGTCCGGCGTTCTCGACATCACCCAGACATAGTCGCGCTTCGCGCGCCCAATTACGGTTGTCTCAGAGTCATCATCGAGGTAGATGATGCGATAGTCGGCCTTGATCGGCCAGATGAACTGCATGCCCCAGTGTGCATGGGTCGTCTCATCGAGCACAAAACCCTTGGGGTGGTAGGTCTTCTGCGGGCCATCGAAGGCATCCTTATTGAAGGTAAAGGTCGTCGCGATGATTCCATCCGGATTCAGGGCATAGGACTCGACGGCGTTATGGGCGCCTTTCTCGACAAAGGTCGGGATGTTGGCGACGACGTACCAGTCGCCCATGAAACGTTCCAAGTCAACGTGATCGACAGTCTTCATCGGTTCGCCTCCTGATTCGATACAGCCGGTGAGCAGACTCAGCGCGCCGGCTACGGCCAACAGCCACAGTGTTTGTGGAAATGGACGCATCAGAGTCTCCTGTAGATGAGTTTCGGGCCTTTGCCGGTGTCACTCGCAAGCCGCACCCAGCCGAGCTGGTCGTGATACCAGAGCTCGATGGTCAGCTCGTCGGTGACCAGGTCGAAACGGGTTGCCTCAATCGTGCTGCCGTTGAGCTCGACCTGCTCCGGGCCGCGCTCCTGCACGCGCACCGACTCGAGCTCACCGGTCTGTGGATTCAGTAGCCTCGGCTGCTCGAGAATCGCTGGGTCCCAGTAGGCAAAGGTCTTGACGCAGCCTTCGAATTGCTCGACGTCCTGGCCGCGCTCGACCCGAAAGGCGCCATCCAGCACCGAGCCCTTGACCTGATAGCGAGTGCCATTGTCGTTCGTGGTTGAGCTGAGCCGTTCTAGGCAGCCGTTTCGAAATAACTCATTACTCTGGTGTCGGTAGCGGTAGGCGGTGATGAAGAGGAAGTCGACCTCAAACTCGGCCTGGCTGGTCACGCGCTGCTGCTCACCGCTGGCGTCGATCTCGAAGCGGTGCTGGCCAATCAGATCGTCGTCGAGCAGGACCTCGAACTGGAAGGTTTGATCGACTGCGGCACCTGCCGAAAGGCTCGCGAGACCCAGGAGGGCCCCGAGCATTGAGGTTCTGTCTCGTCTACCAAGCATCGGTCGTCTCCGGGGTGAGGGGGCTGAGGCTAATCAGGGTCCGAGGCCGCACGCGGTGGACCGGGGAAGAAGGCATTGGTGCGGCGGATGTAGTCCCGATAGGCCGGGCGGCGCTCGGTGATGTCCTTCTCGAGCAGGCTGACGCCGGAGACGCGCAGCAGCAAGATGGTGACCAAGATGGGGCCAACGATGCTCCACCAGGCTCCGGCCGAGAGCGCGAACAGATAGTAGCCCCACCAGATGCAGGCCTCGCCGAAATAGTTCGGATGCCGGGTGTAGCGCCAGAGTCCACGATCGAGCACCTGGCCCTTGTTGGCTGGATTGGCCTTGAAGGCCGCGAGCTGTTGGTCGCCGATGGCCTCGAACCCGAAGCCAATGAGCCAGAGCAGCACGGCGGCGTAGTCAAGCCAGCTCAGCGGGGTTGAGCCAAGGATGCCTCCGAGCAAGGGCAGCGAGATGATCCAGGCCAGCACCGCCTGCAGGCCAAAGACGATATACAGGCTCTTGTACCAGAACCCGGGCTCATGCTCGGCGCGGATCGCTTGGTAGCGCCGGTCTTCGGGCTGTCCGCGGTTGCGCAGCGTGATGAAGACCGAGAGCCGGGTCGCCCAGACCGTGACGACGAAGAGCAAGATGTACGAGCGGGCCACCAGCGTAGGCGCCCAGGTGACGTAAACCAGCGTCAGCGCCAGGAAGAAGAGCGACCAAAGGCTGTCGACAATGCTGACATCCTGCTTCGGGATGCTGACGAGCCAGGCGGTAACGCCGAACGACAGCACGACGGCAAGTCCAACGGCATAGATATCGAGGTCAAACATGATTGAGCCTGTCCAGGTCCTAATGGCTTGGCGAGCGTTCTAGTGGCAGACTGTCTAGGTCTTGACCAAAGATTGTGTGGCTGTTGGTTGTTGACAACCCCCCTTGATCTCGGCTGTAGCGATCGCTGGAAAGAAATCGCCTTTGGCTGGCTGATTAGCT
>NZ_JBUDPI010000044.1:0-16826 GCF_054919635.1 Halochromatium sp.
CGACCCAGCGCAACGCCCAGCCCGACTAAGCTCAACAGCTTGTTTGGATTGACGACCACGCTTAGCATCAACGACTCCTCAGCCGACCCATGAGGCTGTCACCGAGCATCGTAGGTAACCGGAATGAGCACTTATGAAACCGATTTTCATCAGTGGATCGAAGAGCAATCGGCCCTGCTGCGAGCGGGTCGCCTGACGCAGCTCGATGTCCCACACCTGATCGAGGAGCTGGAGAGTATGAGCGCACGCGAGCGACGCGAGCTGATCAACGGCCTCGCCATCCTGCTGGCGCACCTGCTCAAGTGGGAGTATCAGCCCGAGCGGCGCAGCACCAGCTGGCGCTTGACCATCAATGAGCAGCGCCGCCGGCTCGCCTTGCTGCTAGAAGACAGCCCCAGCCTGCACAGGCGTTTACCCGAACTCTTGCCACGTAGCTATCGCAATGCGAAGCGAGCAGCACTGGAAGAAACCGGCTTTCTCAAGTCTCCCTTCCCAGAGCACTGCACCTACAGCATGAGCGAGATCCTCGACGAAGACCATTGGCCCGGTGATTGATAAGAGACAGCTTTTCGGCCACGACACTGGCCGCCGATCGACCGGGTGCGCTATGGTTAGCGGCCGATGCGCGGGCTGCTGACAACGGCCAACGCGCACCCCGAATCGCTTGCACCCACCATTTCAACGCCCTCATTATCAACGACAAGAGCCGCCGATGTCCGATCTGCATCCCAATCGTGCCCCCTACCCCACCACCCGCATGCGCCGGATGCGCCGCGATGCGTTCTCGCGCCGACTGATGCGCGAGACCACCCTGACGCCCGACGATTTTATCTATCCCGTCTTTGTGCTCGAAGGCCAGGGCGAGCGCGAGCCGGTGCCGTCGATGCCTGGCATCGAGCGCATGAGCATCGACCTGCTGGTCGAAGAGGCGCAGACCATCGCCAAGCTCGGCATCCCGGCGATGGCGCTGTTCCCGGTGACGCCGATGTCGGCCAAGTCCGAGGACGCGCGCGAGGCCTTCAACCCGGATGGCCTGGCGCAACGCGCGGTGCGCGCGCTCAAGGACGCTGTACCTGGGCTGGGCGTGATGACCGATGTCGCCCTGGACCCCTTCACCACGCACGGGCAGGACGGGCTGATCGACGAGACCGGTTACGTGATGAACGATGCCACCGTCGAGGTCTTGGTCAAGCAGGCGGTCTCCCATGCCGATGCGGGTGCCGATATCGTCGCCCCCTCAGACATGATGGACGGGCGTATCGGGGCCGTGCGCGAGGCGCTCGAATCCGCCGGCCATATCAATACGCGCATCATGGCCTACTCGGCCAAGTACGCGTCGAGCTTCTACGGTCCGTTCCGGGATGCGGTGGGCTCGGCGGCCAATCTTGGCGGCGGCAACAAGTACACCTATCAGATGGACCCAGCCAACTCCGATGAGGCCCTGCACGAGGTTGGCCTCGACCTGGCCGAGGGCGCCGATATGGTGATGGTCAAGCCCGGCATGCCGTATCTGGATATCGTCCGTCGGGTCAAGGACCGCTTTGGCGCACCGACCTTCGTCTATCACGTCAGCGGCGAGTACGCGATGCTGAAGGCGGCGAGCCAGAATGGCTGGCTGGAGGAGTCCGACGTTGTGCTCGAGGCGCTTGTCGGCGTCAAGCGCGCGGGTGGCGATGGCATCTTGACCTACTACGCCAAGCAGGCCGCGCAATGGATGGGTGCCTGAACAGCCCCTGCGTCCACTGCCAGCGGCGAGCGAGCCGGCGATCCGCCGGGGCACCGGCGGTCCCAGGAACGGCGCAGGCTCGTGCCGTCATCGCGAGGCGTTACAGTCCGATCATTGCAAACCGGGATCGTTGCCGATGACAGATCGTTACGCAGTCATCGGCAACCCGATCGCGCACAGCAAATCGCCGGCCATCCATGCTGCCTTTGCCGCGCAGACCGGCGAGCCGATCGAATACGGTCGCATCCTCGGTGATCCGAACGACTTCGCCGGTGATGTGCGCCATTTCGTCGCCGAGGGTGGCCGGGGCCTCAACGTCACGGTGCCCTTCAAGACCGCCGCCTTTGAGCTGCTCGATGATCTGAGCGAGCAGGCGCGCGCGGCCGGCGCGGTGAATACCCTAATCGTGCGCGATGGTGGCTTGCTGCGCGGCGACAACACCGACGGTGTCGGCCTGCTGCGCGATCTGATACAGAACCATGGGTTTGCGCTGACCGGCAAGCGTGTGCTGCTGCTCGGTGCCGGTGGTGCAGCCTGCGGCGTCGTGCGTCCACTGCTTCAGGCCAGCCCGGCCGAGCTGCTGATCGCCAACCGGACGGCGAGCAAGGCCGAAGCGCTGGCTGAGCAAGCCGGCTCATGGCGAAGCCCCGAGAGCAATCCTGAGGCAGGCACAGCTCAAGGCCAGTCTGCGATTCAGTCGCCATCGACGCGAGTCAGAGGCAGCGGCCTCGACGGCCTCGCCGGACAGCGCTTCGATCTCATCATCAACGCCACCTCGACCGGACTCAATGATCAAGTGCCCGCGATCCCGGACGGTTGTTTGGACGAAGGCGGTTGGGTCTACGACCTGATGTATGCCGACGAGCTGACCCCCTTCTGCCGCTGGGGCCAGGCTCGGGGTGCCTCGCGCGTACTCGATGGACTCGGCATGCTGGTCGAGCAGGCCGCGGAATCGTTCTGGCTGTGGCGCGGCATACGACCTCGAACGGCGCCTGTGATCGCCCTGTTGCGCGGCGGTTGATACCTGGGAAGGCTTCCCGCATCTGCATCACGGACTCGGCAGCAGTCCTAGCGATCCGATCAACAGCTCAAGATCAACACTGCCAACCCATCGTTCAAACAAGGGGATGCTTATGAAGCTCGCCGTCATCGGCACCGGACTGCTCGGACGCGAGATCGCAATCCGGTTGCAAGATCGCCGCTTCGCGGTCAGCGCCTGGAATCGCTCGCCGGACAAGGCCAACGCACTGGCGACGATCGGCATCCAGCCTTGCGCGACAGTCGGCGAGGCGTTCGCTGGCAGCGACGCCGCGCTGCTCTTGCTCAGCGATGCCGCAGCCATCCGCGCCGTGCTCTGGCCGACAGATGGCTCCGAGCAGCCAGCGCTGGCCGATCACCTCCTGATCCAGATGGGCACCATCGCGCCGAGCGAGAGCCGGGCACTGGGTCGCGATGTCGAGCGCGCCGGCGGCCAGTACCTGGAAGCCCCTGTCCTTGGCAGCCTGCCCGAGGCACGCAGCGGCCGGCTCATCGTCATGGCTGGGGGCGAGCTCGGCCTCTACGAACGCTGTCTGCCGATCTTCGAGGCGCTGTCCGAGCAGCCACAACGCATCGGCGAGGTTGGCCAAGGCGCCGCGCTCAAGCTGGCGATGAATCAGCTCATCGGTGGCCTGACCGCAACCTTTGCCTACAGTCTGGGGCTGGTGCGCGATGAGGGCATCGATGTCGAGCAATTCATGGGACTACTGCGTCAAAGTGCACTCTACGCGCCGACCTTCGACAAGAAGCTCGACAAGTACCTGAGCCACGAATACGGTCAGGCCAACTTCCCGCTCAAACACCTGCGCAAGGATATCGGTCTATTCCGGCACGTCGCCGAGCAGTCGACCATGGATACCGCGTCGCTCGCAGCACTCGAGGGCGTTTTTGAGCGCGCCGTTGAGCACGGCCTTGGTGATCTCGATTATTCGGCCCTCTATGAGGCCCTGGTCGAAGGCCGGTAGCGTCCGATGGATGAACTGCCCTTCACCCACAAGCCAGGGCGCCGCGAGCGCCAGTTGCGACGTCGGCACGGGAACCCTCTGTTCGCCTGGCCGCCGCAAGAGGTGCTGCCTGAGGAGCTGCTCGCCGCCCAGAAGGCCGACCATGAGGACATGCTGGCCTTCCGCGAGCACTTCCGAGCACTGATCCAGCGCGCGGTCGATCTCCCCGCTGATGCGGGCAGTGATACCGTGCTGAGTCTCAAAGAGGCACTCGAGGCCCATTATGAGCAAAGCTGTGCCCTACCCGAGGATCACCGCGAGGAGCGCGCGGCGCTCAAGCGTCTGATCGATCTGGTCATGAAGACGCTGTGGCGCCATGCCGGGTCTGACCCCATCGCACAGCAAGAGCTGAGTGACGAAGAGACCGCACGCGCCATCCATTTTCGCTTACTCGAGCAGCCGCTTGTCGCCGACCTCCTTCACCCCGACAGCTGCATCGACCCACAGGAGCTGGCTGCAACCCTGCTCTCAGCCACGACGGATGAAATCGAGGCCGTCTGCGAGCTGTTTGACGGCGCTGAGCTCGCTCAGCTGCTCGAGCGTAGCGAGACGCGACTGGCAGAGCTGGACGAGCAAGGCATCGATCTGAGCCAAGCCCTAAACCGGCTGGCACTGATTCGATTGCGCACGGAGCAGTCCAATCTCAGCCCGCCCCAGCACTAAGAGTGTCCTATCAGAATGACCCTCCAGATCGCCTAAGCCCGTCACGACCCTTGTGCTGAGCCTGACGACCTGGCGAGATCCGCTACAATGTCTGTACTGATCTTCCGGCTCAACGGCGTCGACGAGGACGAAGCTGCCGATGTGCGGCGACTGCTCGATGAGCAGGGTTTTGCCTACCATGAGACCAGCGGCGGGTTTCTCGGCCTTGGCATCGCCGGGCTTTGGCTGCTGGATAGCACCGAGCAGGCAGCCGCCCGCGCCCTGATCGATCGCTATCAGGAAGAGCGCTCAGCCCGCCTCGCGGCCGAATACCAAGCCCTGTGCCGCGCGGGCCAAGCCGAGACCACGCTGCAGCGCGCGATCCGCCAGCCACTGCGCACCCTGTTCTACCTTGCCGGCGCGGCCGCAGTGCTCTATCTGGTGCTGGTGCCCTTCCTGACTCTGAGTCAGTGAGCCTCGACTAGCGCGGGTTCAGCAACCGAGAAAGTTGCGCAGCAGGTCATGCCCATGCCGAGTCAGAATCGACTCTGGATGAAACTGCACACCTTCGATGGGCAATTCGCGATGCCGCATGCCCATCACTTCATCACGCGTGCCCTCAGCCGTCTCGGTCCAGGCCGTCACCTCGAGCTCGGCCGGCAAAGACGCCTCCTCGACCACCAGCGAATGGTAGCGCGTGGCCTCGAACGGCTGCGTCAACCCGCGGAATACACCAAGGCGCTCATGATGGATCGGCGAGGTCTTGCCGTGCATCACCGCGTGCGCCTTGACCACCTTGCCGCCGAAGGCCTGGCCAATCGACTGATGGCCTAAGCAGACACCGAGCAGCGGCACCTTGCCCGCCGCAGCCCGGATCAGATCCACCGAGATGCCCGCCTCGTTCGGGGTACAGGGCCCCGGTGAGATCACGATCTGATCCGGCCGTAGAGCCAAGGCGTCGGCCACCGACAGCTCATCATTGCGAACCACCCGCACCTCGACCCCAAGCTCGCCCAGGTATTGCACCAGGTTGTAGGTGAAGGAATCGTAGTTATCGATCATCAGTAGCATTTGAATCTTAACCTACTGTTTTTTAAACTAATGATTCCATTCTTAGCGGCTTGGCACCCCACAAATAGCCCCCGATAGTCGAGTGATCTCAATGCCGATCAGCTTACTGTTCGCGAGATAGTCTACCAGCAGTCCAGCACGAGCCTGTTCGACATATCCGCTTTTGTCACCCCATGCGCGAGAAACACGTTGAAGAAATCGCCGCCGAGTGGACATCGCGCTGCGCAACACGAGACCAAGACGAGGCTAACCAGACTCAACAGCAGTGGCTGGCCCGTGTAAACCCGCCGTAACGCTCCGCTCCCCCCTGCCGCCACGCTGACCGCCTCCATCGCGAGGGCCTGCAGATAGCGCGGCGGATAGGAGGCGGGTCAGATGCCCGCCGCTGGGCGGTGTTGTGGACACAACCCTCTGTATGAATTGGTCGTCTTCGGTAATGACCAGTTGGTCTGAGCAACGCGAGACGCAACGCAATGCACCTGGTTCGCTAACCGCCAAATTTCTCTAGCTCAGCGAGAAACAGGCTTGTTTCTTGGCGCGTCCGTGGTCTGCTCTATTCTTGAACGGGTTCTTGACTTGTATCGACAGCGTTCGCACGCCGCAGCCAGTCGACGCCTTCCTCGTGGAGCGGACCCGATGCCGCACGCGCCATCATGATCTCGCCGGCCCGGCGCATGGCCTCAAGCGACCCCGTCTCGGCAGCACTGCGGTAGTACTCGAGCGCGGTCGCCTCGTTAGCGGCATCGATACAGCCACCCCCAACATAGGTTGGCGGGTCGAACAGCCGCGCGACAGGCAACCCTAAGGCTGCATCGGCCTCCGCTGCCTTTGCGTACAAGAGCAGCGCGGCATCGCAGTCGCCAGCCGCGGAGCGCGCCTCGGCCTCCGCAAACATGGCTTGCGCCGACGGGTCGCCGTCCAGATAGTCGACAACGAAGCGTACTCCAGTCAACGCCGATTCCGGCGAAGGCGAGAAGGTTGTCGCTGGCTCGGTCGACTCAGAGTCAGATTCAGATTCAGACGCCGGTGTCGATGCCGTTGCCGGCTCATCGCTGACAAGCCAGCGCTGCGGTAGCTGGAAGAACCAGAAGGCGCCGGCCGTCGCGAGCAGCAGAAGTAGCACAACACCAAGCAACAACGGCCAACGCACTGCAGAGCCGGCGGATGAGGGGGCCTGCGGTTCTGCCCCCAGATCTGGCTCAAGATCTGTCTCCTGACCTGGACGCTGATTTGAACGCTGGTCTGGCTGCTGGTGTAACTCAGCGCGCTTGTCAGCACACGGGGCCTCAGCGTCTCCTGTTGCGAAGGCTGGCGGGGCCAGTGACTCGGGCGCTGCCGCATTGGAGCCGATCAAGCTGCCGCGCACCCGCACCACGCCGCGATCCTCGCGTCCATCGAGGCGCAGCGCCACCATGAGCGGCGCCCCCTGCATCGCAATAATACCGTCCATTAGCGCTGAGCCGAGGCCGATGCGGAGTCCGCGGGCGTCCATATCGACGCTGAATTGCGGGTGCCAAAAGGGCTCGGGCTGCCAATGTCCATGCTGCCCGAGATAACGCCCATCATTGCGTTGAATGGCGAGCGTAACCGATTCCGGCGCAGCCGCCAGACCCTGCACAGATAACAGGCCGCGCCCTGGTCCAGTTGGCTCTAATAGCAGCTTCAGCGGCATGCGGACAACCCTCCCTTGGACAAGCGATCTCGATCAGATATCGATCAGGAATTGGCCCCGCCCAGCGTCTTGGTGCCGTCGATGCGCGCTAGGATCGCACCTAGGCGTGCGTTCTGCTCCGCCGAGATCTCCTGGCCCGTGGCGTGACCGGCATTGCCGACCGCAAGGGCACGAAACGCCTCGAACCAGTCGAGGATGAAGGCGCCAGCATAATTGACCGGCGCCTCGCTCAATAGCGGCATCGCCCCGGATGGGATCGCAGGAGGTGGCTCGAAGAGACCCTTCGTGGCATCCAGCAGCGCGCGCGGGCGGGCCTCGAGAGCAAGCTCATCGCAGCCCAGATAGTCGACAAAGCGGGCGATGCGGTGGTGCACCAGATGCACCTGTCGCTCGGCCAGCCCAGCGCGCTTCGCCGCGGCCTGGCCTTCTCCTTCATCAACCAGCGAAAGTAGATCGCCCTCCAAGCCGAGACGATCGGCTGCGGTGATCAGCTCGCTGATCAGGTCGTCGAGGGCATCCCGCTCAATGCCCAAAAACGCCATCTTCGCGGGATCATCTGACAGCCCCTTCAATTGCCCGGTCCAAAAGCGCATCAACGCGGCAACAAAACGCCCACCACTGGTCGTGGTTGGCACGGTGGTGGCTGCTGCGGTTGGCGCCTGCGCGGCACTGGCACTAGGACTGGAGGGCACGGCGCTGAGCATGGCATCCAGGTCGATCAGGCCGCCGAGATCATCCGCCGGCAGTGGTGCCGGTCTCGCTGGGTCGCTCGCCGACCGAGTCGCCGCTGCATCAGATGCCGCTTCATGAGCGAGAGGCGCCCCGGCATCCAGATCGTCAGCGCGCAGGTACAGCGCCCGCAGCCCATCGCGTGGCGGCTGCAACATCGCCAGTAGATCCGCAAAGCGTCCGGCGCGCGGCTTCAGTGCAGCGAGTACCCGCTCGACCAATCGCTGCTTCGTCTCGACCTCGGCGGCGCCTTCTTGTCGGTAATAGCTCGCAAATCGGTGCCGAACCAGGTCTTCAACGAGTGCCCCGGCCTGCTCGCTGATGCGCGCCAGCTTCGCCTTCGGGGAGGCCACAGCGGCCAGGTAGTCCGCCAAACAGGCGATGCCACCGTCATTCAGCGTCATCATCGCATCCCAGGCCGCGGCAGGATCAGCGAGGTGCTTTTGCACCGTCGGCTCGGCGCAGAAAGTGGCACGCAGCTTGGCCACACGCTCGGCTTGCCCGGGCATAACCCGATGCTCGCCAGCATCGTCGGTCTCGATCACCGCCGCCGCCATACAGGGCTTGCGCACCAGGAACAGGTTGTCGAACGCCTTGCCGGGCGCCCATTCTTGCAGCCATTGATAGGTCGCGAAGCGTTCCAGCAGGGCCAACTTCATCATGCCTTCCCAGCCTTTGCGCATCAGGTCCTCGGTCTGGCCGGGCACCGGCGCGAGGCGCATGTCGAACATGGTCAGTGCCCAGATTAGACCCGGCTGCCGACGCGCCCGATCCTGGGGTGTGGCGCCTTGGGTGGAGTGCACCCAGGTCTCCAGCACGGGGCCCAAATCCTTGACATCGCTTTGCTTGTGCGAGGGCGCGCAGAGCACTAACAGGTTCATCTCCTGATCATCGGTATAGCGCTCGAACAGATAGGCGACCTTGCCGCGCAGCATCAGCTGCGCCACCGGATCGACTTGGTCGTCCTTGAGCTGATTGCGCACTTCACCGATACCGGCCACCGCGAGGCGGCCGCGATAGCCGGGGAAATCCAACACGTCCACCTGCTCGAGCAGCCTAGCGCGCGGCGGCTCGGCGAGCACGAAGCGCAGTTCCGCGGTCAGCGCTGCCAGCAGCGAGCGTGGCAGCCCGACCGGCGCGGCACGCGAGGCCGCCGCATCAGTCTGCTTTGGCAACACCTGGATGAGATCGGTCTGGTCGCGCCCGAGCCGCTCGAGAATGTCGACATTCATAATGCTGTCGGCCTGACTCAGCGCACCATTCGCCCCCTCGCGCACCAGTGCCTCGAGCGGACAGTACAGCTCAGTTGCGTGGCCGATCGTCGCCAGCGCACCACGCAGCAGCAGATAGGTCTCCGTCAGCTCCGGGATCTCACCCCAGAGCACCGACAGCAGCACGGCGCGGTCGGCCGGCTCAAGCAGGGGCGCAAGCTCAACCGCCGAAGGCCAATAGTCCGCCTTCAGCTGCTCGGTGGTCTTCGGGAAGCGCTGCTCGAAATACTCCAGAAGCTCGACCACGCCGTCGGCATCCAAGCCTGGCACCATATGGGCCTGCCGGCGCGGCGCTAAGGCATTCACATGCGCGCGGATGTGGGCCGGACTGTGATCCCAGTCGACCTTCTCGCGGTCGAAGTCATGGAAGAACGCGTTGCCGAGCACCTTGGCCAGATCGGCTTCGGTCAGCAGGGCCAGCTCTAATGGGAAGTCCGGCGGCGCGGCGCTTGGGCGGCGCGTAAAGCGGGTCACCAGGCCGGTTGCTTCCTTGCCGCCACCGGGCGGATTGACATGGGCGATAAAGTTCAGCCGCCGCCCATGCAGATCGGTTTCCAGCTCAGCGTCCTCGCCGGCGGCAAGCGCCGAGATCAGGTAAGACTTGCCGGCCTGCGATAGCCCGAAAAAGCCCACCGACACCGGCCGCGATGCCGCCCGACCAAGCCGCCGCGCGAGGTTGCGTGAGCGCCGCAACTTGTCGATCAGGCTGTCCGACTCGCGCTCCAAGCGCGGTGAATCGGCGCGCACGCGCTCGACCCAATCGATCGCCTCGCCACAGCCGGCATGAAGGTCGTCACAGCGCTGGATCAATACTTGAGGCTCGGTCATGGTCGTCACTCCGTTACTCGCGTTGCGCACCTATGCCGCGGACAGACCATCGGCTCAGGGCAGCACGCTGCCGCTGTCGAGCCAGTAGCTATCCTGGTCGAAGCCGATCCGCGACAGGGTATTCAACTTCAGCGCGATGCTGTTGCGCGATACCGCTCGGCCGCCTTCGACCTCGACCCCGGCGATCCGAAACCGCTCGGACTTGGCGCCGTGCATCCGCTCTAGGCGTATCTTCAAGGTAGCGCCATCGTTGTAGACTGCTGCGCGCGCGCGCTCATCGGCGAAATCGAGCACATAAAGCGGCGCGGCGGGCCAACGCTGCGCGGCGAGCTGGCGATAGCCGATGTGCATGATGCCGTTCATCTCGATCGGGGTATCCGGCAGCTGATAATCCGGATCATCGAGATCAACCTCGCTAAAGAAGCGATCCGCGTTCTTGATCATCATGTTGAGATCGACTGGCCCCAGATAGCGCACCGTGCTGTAGGCGCGAAACGCATTCGCGCGGAAGAAGAAGTTCGGCAGGCGCCCTTGGCCGAGCAGGCACAGCATGGCGCCCACCGCCGCGGTTGTTTTCGGGTCTTTGATGCGCCCACGGCGATTGAACGGATACCAGGCGCCGGTGCGATAGTCCTGCATCGGCAGGATGCGATCCGGCGGCAGCGCGAGCAGGGTGCGAAACAATTGCTGCACACCCGGCAGGCGCGAGGGGCGGCCGGTGAGCAGCAGCACATCGCAATCGTAGAGATGCACGATCTCGCATAGCGACTTCACCGCGCGCACCAGCTCAAGCTGGTCATCGAGAAACATCCGATGCAGCCGCGCCAGATCGAGTGGCACCGGCACAGCGAGCAGATCGAACAGCGAGACGGCGCCGTCGGTGGCCTCCTTGACGCCCTCGGACACCCAGCCCAACAGCTTCGGGGTCGGCACATTGACACTGCTCTCGGCAACCAGCTCGGCGAGCGTTTTCTGCTGTCCCTCGCTCGCGGCCAGCGGATCGTAGGTCTCATAGGCACGCTGCACCGAGAGGCCAGCCGGATAGAGCACCTGCAAGGCCAATTGTTGGCGCTGCACGCTCTCCTGCACGTCCAGCGGATCGGTGCCGATGAGCCGCGACAGCAGCGCGTCTGGATCAGCGACACCGACGTCGGCCAGGGCGCGCTTGAGCCCCGGCACGATGCTGCGATTGATCATCTCCAGCACGATGTCATCGCCGGCCACCTTGAAGCCATCCCGAAAACGTTGCTCCGGCACGATAGTCCGAGTGCCCCCGCTCTGCGCGACCTCGAGCCGGTAGTCGTTGATGACCAGATCCGTGGTACCACCGCCGATATCGACGGTGGCGATGCTGAGCTTGTCTTCGTTATCGCGGCGACGCGCAGCGCGGGCATGGCGAAAGAGCTCTTCCGGGCGGCCGGCGAAGGTATTTTGGACCTCGCTATAAAGATAGACCGCCTGACAGCAGGTCGCCTCATCCCAGCGCACCTCGACCGCTGGGAAGGGCGGCCAAGCGCGCTCGGCGCCCTCCCCGTCCAGCGTCTCGTCCTGCGGATGCCAACCGAAGCCCTTCCAGACCACGCCGAGGGCCTGGCGCATACGCTCGGCGAAGAGCTCGCGCTCCTGCTTCGGCATCGACGGCGGGACGGTCAGAATCAGCGTGCGCAGGTGGCGCGGCAGGTCGGTATTCGGCATCCGCAGCCGCTGCGCGGGACTGTTGATCTGGCAAAGTGCCTGGGTAAGCACCTCGGCGAGCATGAACAGCATCATCGCGCTGCGTGAATAATACGGCACGAACACCGGCATCCGCTCCGACTCGGGAAGCTCATAGAGCGGTGTGCCGAGCTCGTTGATCAGATTGCAGAGCGGTGCGGCGGTTGCCATTGGCTCAATCTCGGTACGCACATAGGCGCTATTGAAGCGCCAGCCGGTCTCGAAGCGATCTTCGTCCCAGAGGTAGCGTTTCGGGCTCGACAGGCCGGTGGCACCCTCGGTACCGCGCCGGCGTCCCGCAAGTCGCCCCGCCTCCGGGCCGATGCGTGCGATGGTCGGCCAAAGAAAGCCGTCGGCGCGGCCGCTCTTGTGCGCCCAGTGATCCTTGCCAAACCCGGCCTGAGCCAGCTCAACCCGACTCTCGAAGGGCTCGTGGTAGACGCGATGCGGCTGGCTCAGATCGCGCAGGGCCAGCTCAAAGCGCCGGCCGAGGGCATCGCCCTCTTTCACATGCTGTTCGATCAGGATGCCGCAGGTGCGCGAATTGCCGACATCGAGCACCATGTCGACCGGTACCGGCCGATTGATCTCATCGCGGCGATTGCCGAGCAACTTGATCTCCGGCACCCGCACATGGTGCCCGATGAGGGCGAGCAGGTTCAGATAATGGGCCTGATGCGCGAGCCGCACACGCTCCAGCTCAACATCCTCGGGCGGTAGGCGCAGTACCGTCGCGGCGCGCTCCTTGAAGACCTCGTCGATCCAACCCGCGACCCAGGGCAGCTCAGGGAACCAGCCGATCTCATCGGCCTGATGGGCAAAGGCATAGGAGACGCCAGAAGCAACATCGGCCCGGGTTGGCGCCAGATACTTGATCTCATCGTCATCGGCGAAGACCCGCGTATCGACCGCGATGGTCAGCCGGTGACTGTGTCCGGTATCCGCCGTCTCCTCCTCGGACAAGGCCACCAGGCGCGCCCGCGCCCAGGTCTCCGGGCCCGGCGCAAAGCGTCGGGGCGGGTTGATCCGCAACAGCGGCAGCGGCAGCCACAGGCCATCGAGCAGCTGCGCCGACTCATCCACCGGCAGGCTCAGCTCGGACTTCAGCGCCGTGCCGGGGCGATCTGGCCAGTAGAGGATGTCGTTGCGCTCGTCATACAGCAACCGCCCGAGCGACTGATTGCTCGGCTGGCGAATGAACTCGCCAGCGGGCTCCTTACGCAAGGCGACATTGAGGCCGAAATCCATGAATTGGATGCCGCTATCGGCGATCAGCGTCAACTTGTGCTCGAGGTCGATGGGCTTGGCCAGCATGGCGTTGGTTCCGGCGTCGTCTTATGGGGTAGCTCGTCGAGACTAATCAGACTGTCTTCGCATCTCGATCGGCACGCTTGAGCCATCTGCGTAACGACCAACACAGCGAGCCCGGCCACCCACCTGCGGGGTGCAGTCCAGTTGTGGCCGGCCGAAATTGGTGCCATCGGCACAGACGATGTCCTGCTGACTATCGACCACCAGGCGACCATCGCGAACAGTTGCCTGGGCATCACTCTGACAGAGGCTGCCATCCTGACGCGTCAGTCTGACCTTGCCGCTGCCGTCCTGCAATCGATAGTCCAGCCGCACCGGGCTGCCATCTTTCGGGTCTTGTAAGGTGCGCGTGGTCCGCCAGCTGCTGTTCAGCAGTTCTCGCGGTGGGATACGCACCGCGCCAGTGGGCGTTGATGTGCCTGTGCCTGCGGATGCCGCTCGGGCGTCAGCGGCAGCGGCGCTGGCATCTGAGCCGCTCGCTAGGGTCGATGCGGAGCTAGCGTCCTCAGAGGCTGACGAATCGGTGGATGGCGCAGCCGCCGCATCCGCTGCCGCGCTTGCTGCATCGGCCCCAGTGGGCGCCTGGCCATCCGCTGCTGGTGCAGATGCATCGGTCAGCGCGACGGCTTGATCAGCGGCGGACGCCTCATCCCCCGTGTCGCTAGCACTGGTGCCACCTTCACCTTCGCCCGCGCCGTCGCTCTCGCCCTCACCAGCACCATCGCCCTCAACCTTATTCGGCTCCGATGCTGGGCCAGACAGTCCTTCGGCGGCTGCGCCATCCGCCTGTTCATCAGCAGCCAGCGGATCGGCCGCAGCGACATCGCTGAGCACCTCGTCAGCAACCAGCGCATCGCCTGGATCTTGTCCTTGCGTATCGGTCGCGAGCGCCTCAGCCGCATCCGCTAGCGGCAGATCGGCTTCGCCGCCCAGTGTCATCGGACCGCTGTCTTCAAGACCTTCAATGGCTAGGGTCTTGTCGCTGCGATCGTCCTCTACGCTCACTCGATCGGCAAGCACATCGGCGTCAACGCCAGCATTGTCGATCATGGTCTCAGCGGCCAGCGTCTCGGTGGTGCTAGACGCTGTTGTAGCGTCGCGCACAGAGGATACGCCGCCACCCGAAAAGGTACGCTCGACCCGCTCGCGGATGCTGGGGCCTATATCATCACCATCAACACGCGCATCTCGCCGCGTGGTGATCGTATCCATCTCGGACAGCTTGGCCACATCCTCGATCCGCCGAGCCTGACCAAACAGGTTCAGACCCTCGGACTGGTCAACTTCCAATGAATCGCTACCCGGCATCGGCTCGCTGTTCGGCATCGACTCGCTGTTTGGCGTCGGTTCGCCAGTTGGATCAAGCATGGGCACACAGCCGCGCAGCCCCCACAGCAGCAATGCGAGCAGCAACAGCAACAACAGCGCCAGCAGCAGCCAAAGCCACCAAGGACGGCCGTTGGCCGGCGGCTGCTTATCCGCTGGATCTCCCGCCGCCCCAGCACCCGCGCCCACGCGCTTGCCCGCCTGCGGGGCAACATGCAAGCTCAGATCGCGCAGCGGATCGGAGCCGACCTCGGCCCGATCCCTAACGAAGCCCCAGAAGGTCAGGACCGGCTGGCCGTTGACCAGATGCACATCCTGCTCGTCAGGAAACTGCATCACCTGCGCGAGCAGGCGTCCGAACACCTGCCGCTCCGCGGAGGCCTCCGCCTCCATGCTGCGGCCCAAGTCTTCGATACGCTCGCGCACCTCCAGCAGACACGATTGAGCCGTCACACGCTCGGCCTCGGTCGCCGCACTCCAGGGCACGACAGTGCCCGGATTTGGCGCATACCAATCGATGCTATCGCCATCTTCATTGCGCTGTGGGATGGCAAACACATCGGCGACATCGGCACCGAGCCGCCGCCCAATGGCGGCGCGCAGTTGCGCGGCGGCAAGATAGACGGGATGGCCAACCGCACCAACCGGATGGTAGGTCTTCAAGGTCGCTGATTTGAGCAAGGGTCCAGGCATCGCAATAACTCCTATGACTTGAGTCGACCGTTAGACACCATTGGTGGCCAGGACCGCTGCCGCTGATCCCAGTGCTCGATCGTCTGATGGGTGATTGATCGTCTAATCGATTGCCTGTGCTGTCGTCTGCACGCGATTCGATCGCGCTTGAGCAGTGGGTCATCACCTGCGGTCTCAATTCGCGCCTGCTTGGAGGCGTCGAGCGCGCGGCAGGCCTCGACGGCCTCATCCAAACGCTCACGCACGATTTGAAGCGGCGGGCGGCGCATCTCCTCGCCTCGCATGCGCTGATCCAAGGTCTTGATGCGCTGGCAATCCATCTGAGCATCGATCAGATCGCGCGAGAAGGCTTCGGCGCGCGCGCAGAGCGCGAGCTCCGCATCCAGACGTTCGCGCACAGGCTGCAACGGGGCTCGCGACAGATCCAGCTTGCCAAGTTGTCCATCCAGGCGCAGCAGGAGATCGCATCGGGTGTCGTCATCGACCATTGCCTGATCCAATGCCTGCTCCAGACGCGCGGCTTGGTCGCAGCGCTCGAGCTCAGCCGTGATCCGCTCGCGCACCTGCGCCAACGGCTCGGGCCATTCGCGCAGCTCGCTGTCGGCTGGACCGGTCCCAGTCGCTTCAGTAGCAGGAGAAGCATCAGCGGTTGCCGGTGCAGGTGCAGGAGACTTGGGCGACTCGGCCGTCTTGCTAAACGCCGTTGTGCGCGCGAAAGCCTCAGCCTCAATAGACGCCACAAGTGCGGCAACCGCCGCGCAATCACCCAACCGCTGGTCTAGTTCGCGGCCAAGCCGTTGCGCCGTTGCGCAGACCTCCCGCCGCTCCGCGACCTCGGCCACCAGCTGATCTAGGGGAGCACGGTCGGTCTCAAGGGTCTCGAGTCGGTCGGCCAAGCTCGCCAGCTCATCGCAGTTCCAGCCGGCCGCCTTGGTCGCATCGGCAACGGTTTGCGCCTCGGCACAAAACGCCTGCTCCGCCTGAAGTCGGGAATACAGATCGCCAAACCGCTGGCCATCCGGATCACGCTGTTCTGCGCGCCGCGCCAGCAGCACAAGTTGATCGGTATCCGCGCAGCCCTTGGCGAGCGCTTCGGCGATCTTAACGCGCAGCGCCTGATCGCCCGCGCTGGTCAGCCAATACCCGACGGCAACCACCACTGCGCTCAGCACCAGCGCTGCGCCGCCAAGCCCTAGCCAGCGACTCCGCCGTCGCTGCCGTTGGATCGCGGCGTCAGGCGTGGCAAGCCGCCCGCGCCCGCCGCTGCGCACGAAGCCCCAAAACGTGATCACCGGCTCGTTACCGACCAGGTACAGCTGTTCGTCGCCGGGGTAATGGGTTGCCACACGCAACTCGGCCGCCAGTTCCTCGGAGCCGCGCACCCGACGCGGCAGCTCGATGGCCAGGCGCTTTAACGATGTGAGGCGATCTTGCAGCTTATCCTGAACCAGCTTGCGCTGAGCCGCCGGCAGCGAGGCCAGCGGCCGCGCCTCGCCGGCAAGGTCGCTGTGCCAATCGACACTCACGCCGTCTTCGGAGAGGATCGGCAAGGCCAGCAGCGAGGCAGTGACCCCCGGCAGATGCCGACGAATGATCAGCGTCAGCTCGCGATGCAGCGCCTGTCGGTGGGTAAAATCGCTCGTCGGTAGCCGGTAGCGGCGGATGTCCACGCGCGCGATTCGCACTGAGGATGGCACGCTATCCTCCGTCTCGGCGCTGGAACCACCACTGCAGACCCCGATGCTGGCGCTGGCTCGGCGCCTGGCTCTGAGCGATCCCAGCAAAGGATGCTAGCGGGATCA
>NZ_JBUDPI010000440.1:0-2708 GCF_054919635.1 Halochromatium sp.
GCTGCCATCATCGATGAGGATCAGTTGATAGGGCGGCGCGGTCTTGCTGATCAGCGCGGTCAGGCAGCGCTTGACATCCTCGAGGGCATTGTGGACGCAGACGATGATATCGACCGAGACGACATGGGCCGGCACGGTGAAGGGGCGCTGCGCGGTTGGCGCCTTCTGAGTCGGCAGGAAGGCCGGCGTTGTCGGGTCTGAGGCAGCGGCGCCCGCAATCGCCCGCACCAGCCCGAGACGAGCACGCAGGCCGGCGACGCCCTCTTCTCGGAGCACGCGCGCGAGGAGCGGAAGGAGCTGGTTGAAACCACCGGCCATAGCAACAGCTTGGCGGAACCGGGTTGGAAGCCGCGCAAGTTGGGCGAAGGTCGAGATACTGAAGCGCAGCGGGGCTGTGATTCGCCAACTGGTGGAAGCAAGCAGCTGGTCCCGTTCGAGAGTGACGAAGCTGAGGGCATTTTCGGCGTGCTGACGGGCGATGTCGGCGGTACGCCAGTCGGCAAGGGCCACGCCTTTCTCGTGGCGCAGTTGATTGCGCTCGGCCCGGGCGTGCTCGCGCTGCTCACGAGCGCGGTTGCGCTCGTCACGGGCACATTCATAGAGGTTGCGGGTCTGGATCAGCTGCGCGTCGAGGTACCGGATGTCGCCGGACTTGCGTGCCACCTCTTCGCTGGTCTCGTCGAGACGTTGCTCGGTGCGAGCGAGGAGGTCGAGGATCGGCATCAGTGCCTGAAGCCGGCTGCTGAGGGCGGCAAGCTGGTCCTGAGTTTCGGAGGCGTCGACGTCGATCTGATCCGCAGCGAGCGCGAGCGTCAGCTGGTAGAGCTGGGAGACCTCTGCGAGCACCGGGGATTGCGGGAAGGCGGGCGGTGGCGCATGGCGCGAGTGACGGAGTCCTTGGCGGAGGAAACTGTTGCAATAATCGATGAGGTCGGCGTGCTGCAGTTCCGTGAGCAGCCCGACGCGATCGATGACACGGCGGAGCTCATGCTCGGGTTGATCGAGCAAGCGGTCATAGTCGACGACGACGCGCGCACTGTTCTGGGTGTCCTCGAGTGCCGGCAGTATATGTCTGAACCAGAGCAGATGGGCCTTGTCAGGGTCGGTGGTGCCGCGGCGCTGGAGCGAGTCAGCGACGCTGAGCGGGTTGCGGGCGCAGATGACATATTTTGTGGTCACCGCGAGTCGCGCGAAGATCGGCTTCCAGAAGTCGAGCAGCCGACAGAGGCGGGGGTCTTTCAGACCGAAGGTCGAGTGCTGCTGGAGTTTGCTGGCTAAGAGATCGGCTGCCTGATCGGCCAGGGCTCGAAGCGGCGCCGTCTCGAAGGCTGACGGAGGGATGGAGCGCAGGTCGTCCCAGTCCATGCCCAGGTGCTTGAGGCAGTCGATGTTGATGGCATTGATCTGGCGATCTTCCCAGTAGCCCGCGTCGTTGTCGCCGGGGACAGCGGGCAGCAGGTCGTTGCCTAAGGCGACGCCCGCGACCTGTAGACCGCGCGTCACGGCACTGGTGCCACTGCGGTGCATACCGAGAACGATAACGAGTGTCTGGGTGTCTCCGTTGCTCACAAAGGACCTTTGAGTGATGAAGGCACGTTTAGCCTGAGACGCTTAGCGGGGTTGTGCGCTGGGCAGCGTAGTCAGCAAGCATGCTGTCGGTTGGGCCCTTGGCAACCACCCGACCATGCTCGAGCAGGACCACTGAGGTGCAGAGTTGGCGGATCAGGGCGTCCGAGTGCGAGGCAAGCACGATGATGGCGGCCCGCCCGACGAAGGCATTAAGCCGCGCGGCTGCCTTCTCCATGAAGCTGGCGTCACCGGCGGCGATGCCTTCGTCCAGCAACAGGATGTCCGGCGAGATGGACGTGGAGATGGCAAAGGCGAGCCGCATCCGCATGCCTTCGGAGTAGGTGCGGATGGGCAAGTCTAGAAAATCCCCAAGCTCGGTGAAGTCGGCGATCTCGCCTGCGCGGGCGCGTATCTCAGCGCGTGTCATACCAAGGAAGAGACCACGCATGAGGATGTTGTCGTAGCCTGTGGCATCGGCGTCCATCCCAAGGGTGATGTCGAACAGCGGTGCGACTTGGCCGTCAACGCGGATCTGGCCGCCACAGGGCTCGTAGATGCCGGCCATGACGCGGAGCAGAGTGCTCTTGCCAGCACCGTTGTGGCCAACGAGGCCGACGCGGTCGCCGTGCGCTAACTCGAGGTCGAGATGATCGAGCGCGGTGATGACCGAACCGCTGGCTCCAGCGTTGGAGATTCGCCCGCCTGTGCGGGACGGAATCAGATGTTGTTTCATCGAGCGTGCGGCTGCGTCATAGACGGGGAAGCTGACGGTCACGTCTTTGAGCTGTATGGAGGCCATGGCTCGATCAGACCCAGTAAGGGATGCGCCAGCGGTAGGTGGCGTAGAGGACCAGTGTTGCAGACCAGCCGAGGCTAGTGATAGCAAGCACCAGCAGGTAGGTCTCGATGGCGGGCACAGAGCCGAGCAAGGGCGCGCGGACGATCTCGATCAGGTGATAGAAGGGATTGAGGTCGATGAAGAAGGTCCGACCCGGCAGCATATCGGGGCGCCAAATGATCGGCGTGAGAAAGAACATCACCTGGATGATGCTGGCAATGATCTGCGGCACGTCGCGGAATCGGGCGCTCACTAGGCCGAGCATGAGACCGAGCCAGAGACCGTTCAGGGCTAGGAGCAG
>NZ_JBUDPI010000441.1:0-2688 GCF_054919635.1 Halochromatium sp.
ATGGTGTATCTGCCCGAAGCTAAGGACCAATTGTTCGACAAGCTGGACACCAACGATGACGCGGCACTCACCAAGGAGGAAGCCAAGGCCCATCAGCCGCTCGCCGAGCAATTCGAGCGCATCGACAGCTATGACAACGGTCGCATCACCCGCTCGGAATTCGCGCTCTTCGAGCTCAAAGGGAGTGACTCGCAGCCAAGCTGAGCAGAGCGCCCCGTGTGCTTAACGATCTTTGCGCTTGACGATTGAGGTCTCAGTGACCCGTCGCTGATCCGTCAATGAGGCCCGCCGGCTAGCAGCCTGGCGGGCCGTTCAATGAATACCGCGCGATCAACCAACGGCGCGATCAACCATCTCGATCAACCACTGGCCGCTTCAGCGCGGCACCTGAGGCGTTCCCTGCCCTTCAGGCGCCTCCTGATTCTCCATGTAGGTGCGCGCCTCCTCACCGGGGTTCGGCAGACCGGCGAGCCGCCAGACGTCGATCGGGCCGCCAAAGAGCCTCTGGATACAATCAGGATCGAGATCGAGCTCGTGACAGAGGGTTGGCTGCACAGGCAGCATCCCGCTGTCAAGGTAATCGGCGCGCACCTGATCGATGACACGCCAATGCGTATCGCTCAGCTCGTCGAGATCCATCTCAGCCGCGACTCTCAGCGCCAGATCGCGGGTCCACAGCTCCGGGTCCTTGAAGAATCCGTACTCGTCGAGCACGTCTGAATGGAGACGTCCATCAAGACGTTCCTCATCGCGCATCACAGCGTCCACGCGCGGCTGTTGGCTGGACTTCTGATTGGTCATCGCATACCTCCTACTCATCGCAGTTCATCGCCGCAACGCAGCAGGTGTCGGACAAGCGCTGGTGCGGGCTCCTGATCAATCGAAGCAAGCCCTGCACCAGTGCGGTACCAGTGCGATGGCCACGCCAGCATCAGTCCCCCGAAGCAGTCACCAAGGCAGACCTGTATCACTCAAGAGACGGCCTGGGACCTCTGGACCCGGCAACAACCGGTCGTCATTCCGATATCGTCCTCCTGGTCAACGAGACTCCGGGCTTGCTCGCCACGATGGTGGATTGCCACCCGGAGAGGGTCAGCGGCACCGCAGGACTGAGCCGCCGGAGCTAGCCTCCAGCCCCCAACCACGAGAGATCGCCGAGTCAGCCTTCTGGCATCAGGTTTGCTGATCTTGTCATCGACCCGCGAGATGCGTGGCCTGCGGCATCTCTGTCCGATCGGCGCCGTCGGTCGCGTTGTCGCGGTCCTCCCGGTGATCAATCCGGCTCATCTCTCTATCAGTCGACGGAGCTGCCGATGTCCCACGACGCAACCCTTTTAATGACCGAGTTTGTCACCCATGACGTCCAGCGTCTGCTGCTGACGCGACCGGAGGGGCTCGATTGGCAGCCAGGACAGGGCGTCGAGGTTCATATCGACACGGATGAATGGCGCGACGAAGGCCGCCCCTTTACCCCGACCTCCCTGCCCAATGATCAGCTCTTGGAATTCACCACCAAGCGCTATCCCGAAGGCGACGGCATGACCATGGCACTGCATGCGCTGCAGCCCGGTGCTCGGCTCAAGCTGAGCGACGCCTTCGGCAGCATCACCTACCAGGGTCCAGGCACCTTTATCGCCGCCGGCACCGGCCTGACCCCCTTTCTCGGCATCCTGCGACAGCTCGCCGCCGATGACGCCTTGGACGGCCACAAGCTCCTGCTGACCAACAAGAGCGAGCGCGATGTCATCTGCGAGAAAGAGCTAAAGCATGACCTGGGTGATGACTGCGTGCTGACCTTCACCCGCGAGCACGGGCCTGAACATCAGGGCCAGCGCATCGATCTCGACTTCTTGAGATCCCGTCTCTCGACGCTCGATGGCAAGTTCTATGTCTGCGGACCGGATGCCTTTGTCGAATCCATCAATGGCCAGCTTAAGGAGCTTGGCGTGCAGCCAGAGCAGCTGGTCTACGAGCAATGAGGGGCGATCATCGAGCGCAATCTGTTCGTTCTCGGCATCGATGACTTCAATCTGCGGCAACTCCGCGCCATCCGCAACGCCGATAATTATCGCTTCCACCCGCTGATGACCTTCGACGAGGTCAAGGCCCAGGGGACCTATCCGTTCCAATCCGTGCTCGACCATGCCCGGGACAAGCTCGCAGGCTTCGACAACCAGCAAGGCGCTATCCCCTTTAACAGAAATCGGCTTAGCCGCCCCCAGAGGCCAAATGGACAAGCTCGCTCGGCTGACTAATACAGCCACACCAGGAGCCATAGAACAGCTGTCGGAAGGATTCGCCGTCGAGACGGATCATCATATTGGGATGCCCGGTCTCGAGATAGACGCTGGGCAGACAAGCCAGCGATTGCTCCAAAATCACATCGATTCCGCACCGGCATGCATTGGAGACTGAGAGGCCAGGCAGAAGCGAGCTCCCTGGTACGGAGTCGTCGACGATACGGAACGCGCGCCCGAATTCCTCGCGCAGCGCCGCTAGGTCAATCACCCAGGTGCGGGGGATAACAGCCAGCGCATCGCCCTCGTCGTCGGTGAGTATCTGGCTGATCGCCACCTGGCCTCGAAGCGAGTCGAGCAGACTGCCCTGGTTGCGACCTGAACCCTCCAGATAGACCATTTGAAAGGCGAGTCCGGTCTCGGCGTGCAGGTTGCCGATCGCAATGCGCGC
>NZ_JBUDPI010000442.1:0-2686 GCF_054919635.1 Halochromatium sp.
AAGCGTCGGCGGTTGCTCGTTCAAGATCGGAAGGTGCCTCCAGGGAGTGGATTGACTGCGACTGCAGCGAGCCAGCAGTGTGCCACAGGCAGAGTCGTCTCAGCACCGCGCTGGTCCGGCACAGAGGCTGGTGGGCGCGGGTCATTCTTCTCTGCGTCTCCTGGACTCTGAGCATTCGAACCGAGAACCTGTTGTGCCGGACCCGCGGATGGCCGATAACGCCAGGCAGGCTCGACCCCTCAAACGGTGGCGATCGAGATGGCAAAAACCAAAGAACCTGTCACCCCTGCAGTGCGGTTCCTGCGCCAGGCTGATGTCCCCTTCAGCGGTTTCTGTTATGCCTACACCGGCGGAGGGACCGCCGAGGTCGCGAAGGCCTTGGGCGTTGATGAGCACCAGGTGATCAAGACCCTGATCATGGAGACTGAGCTGCAGCCGTTGATCATGCTGATGCACGGTGACCGCGAGGTCGCCACCGGCGCTCTCGCACGGCAGATCGGTGCCAAGCGGGTTCAGCCCTGCGCACCGCAGATCGCCGATAAGCACGCCGGCTACCAGGTCGGTGGCACCTCGCCGTTTGCGACACGCCGCACCATGCCGATCTACTGCGAGCGCAGCATCCTGCAGCTCGATCTGCTCTACATCAACGGCGGCAAGCGCGGCTATATCCTGCGGCTGTGCAGCACGGATCTGCAGCGATTGCTGTCGCCACGGCTGGTGGATGTGGCGGTCTGATCCAGCGTTGAAGGCCTGGTGATTGGCTGCTGATGAGGCGGCCTCATTGACCGTCCGGACCTGGCAGTGCGACCCTCAAACGTTGGTGTTTGACGCGGACGATGCCAATGCAGCGCGATCCCAACCTGGTGCGCCTGTCGCATGACCATCAATCAGCGCTCGTCTTGGCCAAGCGGGCGCGTGAGCTGGCGACGGTTGAAGACCCCAAACGCCGTGCCCGCTGGGCCGAGATCCAGACCCGCTTTGCCGATGAGCTCGAACCGCACTTCCAGCTTGAGGAGCGGGGGTTACTTCCGGCCTTGCGTGGCGTTGGCCAGAATGCCTTGGTCGAGCGGACCCTGAGCGAGCACGCCGAGCTAAGGGCGTTGATCCTCACCGAAACCCCTGATGCCCCGGCGCGCTTCGGCGACGCCTTGAATGCGCACATCCGCTTTGAAGAGCGGACCCTGTTCGAGACCGCGCAGCAGGTGCTGGAGCCCGCAGTGCTCGCCGAGCTGGGCGTCCTGCACGAAGCAGCTGCGCGCCCGGCTTGTTCGACAACAGCGCGCCAGGGCAGCGTCCAAGGAGCCTCCTGATGAGCCAGCAGCAAGCGAAACGCCCGGGCGAGGTTGCTGTAGAGCACCCCCAAACGTCGGATGCCTCGCTCCAGTACATCGGGCGCATCCACACCCCCTGGGAGCAGCGCGAGGACTGTCCACGCCAGGGTGACCCGGATGGTCCGGAGTGTCAGATCGAGATCTTCCCGCCCTGGCATCAGGCGCTGGCCGGACTCGAGCCGCAGCGCTCACTGGAGGTGCTCTATTGGCTCCACCAATCCCGGCGTGATCTGGTCCTGCAATGTCCAAAAGGACGGCAACAGCCCGTTGGCACCTTCGCGCTGCGCTCGCCAGTGCGGCCGAACCCGATTGGTAGCAGTCTGGTGACGCTGGTCGGAATCGACGGTCGGATGCTGCGGGTGCGCGGCTTGGATTGCCTGGATGGCACGCCCTTGCTAGACCTGAAGCCAGCCCGCGCGGTGTTCATGACGGACCTGCGATCCTGACTTGAGCCAGGCGTTGATCATCATCCAAGAACGCACCCTAAGCAACGGCGCCGGTATATCTTCCAAGCGCCGATACTGCATTCACCTGCCAACGTGACCAGCTTCTGAGAACGGATGATGCTACGAGGCTAGATCTTGAGCCTGCGCCGAAGCGCTTGGTGTGGTTTGACGGCCTGCTGGTGAGAGGCGCGCCCGGGCAGCTAGGAATGTGCGTCGCAGGTAGCGGTGTCTGGAGAAGGGCAGGTGGCGGGCAATGTTGGTCATCGGCATAAGGCGCTGCCGATCGATTGATAAAACACAATAGGTCAGGCCCATCAAGCTCATCCAACCAAACGATTTCACTCGGCGGGTCGGGGCGCCTACCCTGGTGTCAACCTCGAACGAGGCCTGACACCTCATCTACAGGAGCTGTAACCATGACCACCGACGTCCAGACCACCCCTTCCATGCCCCGCCTGAACGAGCCGGCCCCGGCCTTCGATGCCCCGACCACCCACGGGCGCAAGACGCTTGAAGATTACCGCGGCCAATGGCTGGTGTTGTTCTCGCATCCAGCCGACTTCACACCCGTGTGTACCACCGAGTTCATCGCCTTCGCCAAACGCCATGCCGACTTTCAGGCCATCGGCTGCGAGCTGCTCGGCCTGTCGATCGACAGCAACTTCTCGCACATCGCCTGGGAGCGCAACATCAAGGAGAAATTCGGCGTCGAGATCGGCTTTCCGATCATCGCCGATCTGTCGATGCAGGTGGCCAAGGCCTACGGCATGATCCAGCCTGGGGCGAGCGACACCTCCGCGGTGCGCGCCACCTTCGTCATCGATCCTAATGGCGTGCTGCGGGCCATGGTCTACTACCCGATGAGCAATGGGCGCTCAATCGATGAGTTCGTGCGCCTGGTCAAGGCGC
>NZ_JBUDPI010000443.1:0-2684 GCF_054919635.1 Halochromatium sp.
TCGACCGCGGCGGTGATCTCCCGCATCAAGATCATGGCCAAGCTCAATATCGCCGAGCGACGGTTGCCTCAGGACGGGCGCATCCCGCAGCGCATCCAGGGCAAGGAGCTCGACCTGCGCGTCTCCACCGTGCCGACCATGTTCGGCGAGAGCGTGGTGATGCGTCTGCTCGACAAAGAAAGCGTCAGCTTCGACTTCGACGCCCTTGGCTTCGACGGCCCACCGCGTGATCGACTGATCAAGGTGCTCGACCAGCCCTACGGCATCTTCCTCGTTACCGGCCCGACCGGCAGCGGCAAGAGCACCACCCTCTACACCGCGCTGAGCCGGCTCAATACCGAAGAGAACAAGATCCTCACGGTCGAAGACCCGGTCGAGTACCAGGTCGCCGGCATCAATCAGATCCCCGTCAAATCCTCGATCGGCATGACCTTTGCCGGTGCGCTACGCGCCATCGTCCGGCAAGATCCGGACATCATCATGGTCGGTGAGATGCGCGATCTCGAGACTGCCCGCATCGCCGTGCAGTCGGCCCTGACCGGTCACGTGGTGCTCTCCACCCTGCACACCAACGACGCCGCCAGTGGCGTAACGCGCCTGCTCGACATGGGGGTCGAAGACTATCTGCTCACCAGCACCATCAACGGTATCCTGGCGCAACGCCTGGTGCGCCGGCTCTGCCCGCACTGCCGCCAGCCCTATGAGCCCCTGCCTGAGCTGGCGACCAAGATCCGTGAGGCGGGATTGGCGGATGCCAGTGCTGTCGCACCGCTGCAGCTCTATCGCGCCGTCGGCTGCAAGCAGTGCAACCACACCGGCTATCGTGGCCGATTGGTCATCGCCGAGGTCCTGCTGATGAGCGACCGCATCCGCCAGTCCGTGCTCGCACATGCGACTGCTGGCGATATCCATCGCATCGCGGTCGAGGAAGGGATGGCAACCATGTATCGCGATGGGCTGCGCAAGGCCGTCGACGGGCGCACCACCATTGAGGAGGTGATCCGTGTCGCAGAAGACAATTGAGCCTTGTGCGCAGCGCCCGAACGGCAATCCCTCACAGGTTTATCCCATTGCCAAACCGAGGCCAGGCTGCATCCTGGTTCCTCGCCACCTGAGGCAGGCTGATCCTGCTGCAGCGGCGCACTGGCGACAGCGATAACACGACCGATGCCGCGCTACTACTACAAGGCCGTCAAGCTCGACGGCGAAGAGGTCGAGGGCGAGCACGAAGCCGCTGATGAAGGGGCTCTGATCGCGCGTCTCCAGGCCGAAGGGCTGCTGCCGCTAAAGACACGCTCAGCCGGCGGCCTCACCGCCCAGCTCGCGCGCCGGCGACAGCGCAGCCTGCAGGCCAAGGACATCGAGAGCCTGACCCGCCAGCTCGCGACCCTGATTGAATCTGGCCTGACACTGGATCGCTCACTTGGCGTGCTCACCGAGCTGACGCCCGAGGAGCATGTCAAGCGCGTGCTCGCCGATCTGCAGGAGCGGGTGCGTGGAGGCGCCACCTTCTCGACTGCGCTCGAGGCGCAAGGCGGCCAGTTCCCTAAGCTCTACATCAACATGATCCGCGCCGGCGAGGCCAGTGGCGCCCTAGACCAGGTGCTCGGCCGACTCGCGGACTACCTCGAGCGCAGCGCCGAGCTGCGTGGCACTGTGACCTCAGCGCTGGTCTACCCGATGATCCTGCTCGTCATCGCCGGACTCTCGGTGATCATGCTGCTGGTCTTCGTGGTGCCGCAGTTTACGGTGCTGTTTGAAGATATGGGAGCGGCACTGCCAACGCCCACCCGCATCGTCGTCGGTGCCGGCGACCTGTTCCGCGACTACTGGTGGGCCTTGCTGGTCATGGTGGCGCTGATCGCCGTGCTCATCGAGCGCTGGCTGCAGAATCCCGACAATCGGCGCGCCTTCGACTACCGCATCATGCGCCTGCCCCTGTTCGGCGACCTGATCTGGAAGATGGAGACCGCGCGCCTCTGCCACACGCTGAGCACCCTGCTCAAGAACGGCTTGCCCCTGCTGAGCGGGCTCAACCTGGCCAAGGAGGTGGTCAACAACCGCAAGATCGGCGATGGGCTCGACGAGGCCGCCGAGGACCTCAAGCACGGTCGCGGTCTTGCTGAGCCCCTGACCAGCCGCGCGGTGCTGCCGCAGCTCGCCCTTCAGATGATCCGGGTCGGCGAGGAATCCGGTACGCTGGACGCCATGCTTGCCAAGGTCGCCGACATCTTCGACCGCGAGACCCGCACCAGCGTGCAGCGCATGCTGACCCTGCTGGAGCCCACACTGATCATCGGCCTCGGCGTCATCGTCGCTGGTATCATCATCTCCATCCTGATGGCGATCCTCGGCGCCAATGAACTGGTGTTTTAACGAACTCAGGAGCAGAAAATGAGCGATAACGTCGACAATCTCGTGCTCGAGCACTTGCGGGTCATTCGCGGCGATCTCAGCGATGTCAAAGAGCGATTGGATCGCATGGATTTGCGACTTTCGGCCATCGAGCAAACCATCGGCAGTCTCTATGCCCTGTCAGCGAGCGATCGCGAAACGCTATAGAGCGTTATCAAGCGAGTCGAACGCATTGAACGGCGGCTCGAGCTGTCTGAGGTCTAGCAGTTGCCCCTTATAATCCAGCATCCTCTTAATCGATCCATGAACATAGCTCTGATGCTTACAAC
>NZ_JBUDPI010000444.1:0-2670 GCF_054919635.1 Halochromatium sp.
TTGTCGAACAAGCTCCAACACCCGCTGCGCATGCCCCTTGGGCACGACATCATAGAGCGCATGCTCGATGATCCCATCGGGGCCAATGATGTAGGTAGTGCGGGCGATGCCGAGCAGGCGTTGGCCGTTCTTTTCCTTCTCGCGTAACACGCCATAGGCCGAGCAGACCTCGCCATCGGTGTCGGCGAGCAGGCGCATGGTGAGGCCGAATTTGTCGCGGAAGGCGCCGTGGCTGGCGCAGGTGTCGCGGCTGATGCCGACAAGGATGGCGCCACAGGCCTCGAACTCGGGCTGCAGGTCAGTGAACTCGAGCGCTTCCATGGTGCACCCGGGGGTGTCGTCTTTTGGGTAGAAGCAGAGGACCATCCTGTTCTCTTTCAGTAAATCTGCGCTCGTGACGCGCTCCATGTCGGCGTCGGGCAATGAGAACTCGGGGGCACGGTCACCCGCTTGCAGCATGGTGGGATCTCCTCTGGCGGACGCCTCTCTAGGGCGTTCTGGGTGCATGGATGGCGCTTGTGTGCCGCGCCAGACCCTGGGCGCTGGCGGCTTACTGATGGCACCTGACTGGCCGAACGCGGCTGGTTGCACCCGGGGTCGGGGCGGCTCGGCCACCGCGCGTGGCCGGCGCAACATGAGTCAGGCCGGCTGCCTCTCAGGGCGGAATCTAGGTGGCGCTACCCAAGCCGTCAACTCCGGATCTTGCCCTGTTATGAGCTGGCTGCTAAGAGCGCGGATCGGCAGACTGACGGTACTTGCGTCGGTGGCAGCGTCAGTGCACCGGCTCGGTGTCGTCGCCGGGGCGGGCCGCCGGGAGCCGAATGCTGGCGATGAGGCCGCCGCCCTCGCGGTCACCGAGCTCGATCTCCATGGCGTTGGCAACGGCGAGCTGACGGGCGACCGCGAGGCCGAGGCCGGAACCGCCGGTGTTGCGGTTGCGTGAGCGCTCGAGCCGGTAGAAGGGTCGGAATACCGCCTCGCGCTCCGACGCCGGGACGCCCGGGCCGCGGTCGAGCACGAACAGCGCCGGGGTCTGGTGGCGGCAGTCGAGACGGACCTCGACGCTGCCGTTGCTATAGCGCAGCGCGTTTTCGATCAGGTTGCCAAGAATGCGCCGCAGGGCGGCGGCGTTGACCGAGTGGATGCAGCGCCCAAACGGGCGCCAGAGCACCCGTGGCCGGTTGCCGACCACCTCGCTGACGAGCTTGGCCAGGTCGACGGGATCGCGGGCGCCGGCGCCGAGCGTGCTGCCAAGCTCAACCGCCTGACCGATCTGCGCGCTCATCTCGTCGATATCCCGGCGCATTCGGGCCGCGAGCGCGGCGTCGGTGTCTTCCGGCAGCATCTCGACAGCGAGCCGCAGCCGTGTCAGTGGGGTGCGCAGATCATGCGAGATCCCGGCCAGCAGGACCGTGCGATCGGCCAGGAGCTCTCTGACCTGCTGGCTGGTCTCGTTGAACTGGCGGGCGAGGTTGGCCAGCTCGCGCGGGCCGGTCTCGGCGAGCGGCTCGGGCGAGCGGCCCTTGGCGACCTCCTCGGCGGCCTGTGACAGCCGGGTCAGCGGCGCGGTGACCCGGCGCGCAAGGATGGCGGCGGTGACCACGACCAGGAGCACGGCGAGGGCGCTGATGACCACGGCGCCGATCATCGGTCGGGTGCCAATGCGATCCCGGGGGATGCCGGCCCAGATGGTGCCAGCGGAGGTCTCGAGGTCGATCCAGAACCAGCGGCGGCCGTCGATGAGGTTGCTTTGCATGCGCACGGGTCGCTCCAGGCGCTGGCTCAGGGCCTGGCTGAGGCGCATCACATAGGGGTAGAAGTAGTCGTCCAGGCCCTGTGGCGGCTGCGAACCGCTCAGCAGGCGCACCTGATACTCATCGAGCAATCGGGCCTGGTAATCTTGCTGCGCCTCTGCCGGCAGTACTGCCAGCGTCCGCGCTGAGAGCTCCATGAAGGCAGCCAGATCGGCGGTCGAGCGCTGCACCACTGGGTAGAGCACGTAGTAGACCATGGAGCCGAAGGTGATCAGCGCGAAGCTACCAAAGCTCAGGACCAGGGTGAGCAGTACCCGGGCGAAGAGTGAGCCGGGGCGCAGGCGCATAGGGGGAGGCCCTCAGAGCTCGCCAGCGGGCGTGAAGATGTAGCCGCGACCCCAGACGGTGCGGATGTAGCAAGGGGTCTTCTTGTCCGGCTCGATCTTGGCGCGCAGTCGCGCGACCTGGACATCGATACTGCGGTCGAAGGGATTGCGCTCGTAGCCCTTGAGCAGGTCGAGCAGTCGGTCGCGATCCAGTACGTGATTTGGATGCTCAGCAAAGATGCGCAGCAGATCGAATTCGCTGCCGGTTAGGGCGACGCTGCTGCCATCGCGGGTCAATCGTCGGCTGGCGAGCTCGAGCCGATAGGGGCCAAAGCTGATCTGCCCGGCCCCGTTGCCGTCGCTGCTGGTCTGGGCGGGTCGGCGCAGTACGGCGCGAATGCGGGCCAACAGCTCCCGCGGGTTGAATGGCTTCGCGAGGTAATCATCCGCACCCACCTCAAGCCCGACGATGCGGTCGATCTCATCACCGCGCGCCGACAACATGATGATGGGCACCTGGGTCTGCTGGCGCAGGCGCCTTGCTAGGGTCAGGCCGTCGTCGCCCGGCAGCATCAGGTCGAGGATGATGA
>NZ_JBUDPI010000445.1:0-2664 GCF_054919635.1 Halochromatium sp.
CGCCGGTCTCGGCAAGCGCTAAGGCGAACACCGCATGGAGATCTTCGGCACTATCTTCGCCGGCCTCGGACTCTTCTTCATCGGCGTCAAGCTCATCTCGAGCAACCTCAAAGCAATGAGCGGCGGTGCCTTCCGTCGCCTCATCGCGCGCGTGACTCAGCACCCAGTCTCGGCCAGCGTTGTCGGCACGCTGGGCGGCGCACTCACCCAAAGTACGAATGCGATGACCTTCATCGTCATCAGCATGGTGACCTCTGGCATGGTCGCGCTGCGCAAGGCCGTTCCGATTGTCATCTGGGCCAACCTCGGCACCTCGGCGCTCGTGCTGCTGGCGACACTGGACATGCACGTGATGATCCTGTTCTTGCTCGGCATCACAGGGCTCGGCTTCTATTTCGACCTCGACAAATCCAGTCGCTACCGCTACCTGCTCGGCGCCTTGCTCGGCATCGGCATGCTCTTCTACGGCCTAGACCTGATCAAGGCCGGCGCGGCCCCTTTGCAAGCGCTGCCGTTCGTCCGCGATTTGCTGAGCATAGCGAGTCAGTCGTTCCTGCTCGCCTTCGTCATCGGTGTCTTGGTGACGCTAGTGGTGCAATCCTCAGCGACCGTTTCGGTGATTGCGGTGACCCTGATCAGCGTTGGTCTCCTAAACCTCGACCAGAGCGTGATGATCGTCTTTGGCGCCAGCCTAGGGTCGGGCCTCAGCGTGCTCCTACTTGGCTCCAACCTGAACGGAACCGGCAGACAGCTCGCCTTGTTTCAGGTACTGCTCAAGCTGGTCGGCCTGATCATCCTGGTGCCGCTTTTCCTCATCGAGACCTGGACCCATCAGCCCTTGCTGCTGGCAGCGCTCCAGAGCCAAGCGCCCTCGATCGACACCCAAGTCGCCTTGATCTACTTGCTGCTGCAGCTCGTCTCCTGTATCGCCATGTCGTTGCTCAGCGGCCCGGCGTTGCACCTGGCCCAGCGCCTCAGTCCAGCTTCACCCGAGGAGGCGCTCTCGAGTCCGCGTTATCTCTATGCTCAGGCGATCGACGAGGCAGAGTCGGCACTGGCACTGGTTCATTGTGAGCAGAAGCGTTTACTCAAGCGCTTACCATTGCTGCTCGACGCGATTCGGGAAGACGACGATCGAACCGGCGACCAGGAGACCGAATCGGTTGACCACGAGGCCCTGTACCGGGCTAGCGGTGTGGTCGCGAGCTCGATCGACAGCTTCCTAACCGAGCTCACCGAGCGGACCAGCGCCCATTCAGGCCTTGAGGGCATTGTGAATCTGCAGAGCCGCAACAGTCTGCTCTCGAACCTCCAGGACAGCTGCATGGAGCTCGTCGAATCCTTGCGCCAACCGGCCCAAGCGGCTGGCGCAGAGCGGATACGCAACAACATCGCCGAGGGTCTTCATGCGTTGCTGGACACCTTGGCTTCCGCCTTCGAAAGCGGCGATCCCGGCGACCTCGACTTGGTCTTGCAGCTCAGCAGCGACCGGTCAGCCGTGATGGAGCGCATCCGCGCCGACCTCCTGGGCAAGGAAGCCGATCTGTCGTTGGCCGAAAAACAGCAGTTCTTGGATGCGACAAGCCTCGTGGAGCGCATCACCTGGCTCGTACGTCGTTACCTGAAACTGGCCCAGCGCCGCTGAGCAGCGCCTGACGGCAAGGCAACTGAGCCGAGACCGAACCGGATGGATCGTCGATGGGCTTCAGCTGTTGGCTGAGACCGCCTGCAGCGCCTTTCTTCGGTCCGGGTAGCAGGTGAGTATCGAGAGAAAACCGCTGATCTCGAAGACCTCTTTGACCGGGTCCTGCAGACTACAGATCGCGAATCCGCGCTGAGCCTGTTTGCAGCGCTTTGCGCCCATCAAGAAGACGCGCAGCCCAGCACTCGACACATAGTCCAAGCGCGAGCAATCAATCAGCACCGACGGTGAATCGTCGATGCGGCCCAGGAGATGCTCCTGCAGGACCGGCGCGGTTCGGCTATCGAGGCGGCCCTGCGGGATCAACACAAGGGCCTTGTCATTCGTCTCTTCTAGGATGTCCATCCGGCTTCCTCCGTTATCACGGCCAATCAGAATCCAATCGGAATCAAGGGCAGCGCTCGGCTTCAAGCACAGCGCGGTCCCTTTCAGAATCGAAGATCCAGGGTCGCGCCCCCAAAGGGCGCGGGATCAAATCGCGTCTTATCAATGAGCCCGCCATCAGCATCCTCAAGCCGTAGCTCGCCCGCGAACTCGACGCCAGCAACCAGACTCAAGCTCAGATGATGACCAAAGCGACGGGTCGCCCCGAGAAAAACCGGCACCGAGCGCTCTTGGCCAACACCAGACACCGCGACACCGCGATCATCGAGTCGAAAGCGCGACTTCTCGTAACGCGCACCAAGGGACAGTGCCCAGCGCTCCGATGGTCGCCAGTCTAACAGGAGTCCTGGTCCTTCAGAGGCTGCAAAGCCACCCCCTGTGCGCAGCGCCAAGCGGTCCGTGAGCTTCCAGTCGATGGCCAGGATCGGGAACCAGTCGACCTCATCCTCAAGCTCGGAAAAGACCCCAAAACCAGGCCCAATGCTGAGACGATCGCTCACCCGATAACTCGCCGCGGCCAACAGACCGCCGATTTGCCCGTCACCGAGGTCGGCCCCTTCCTCGGCACGCCAGCGGAT
>NZ_JBUDPI010000446.1:0-2661 GCF_054919635.1 Halochromatium sp.
CTCGATCTTCCACAGCAGCCGAGCGGCTTGGTACTGTTCGCCCACGGAAGCGGAAGCAGTCGCTTCAGCCGTCGTAATCAGGCGGTTGCCGACGTCCTTTACCGCGGAGGTATCGCCACCTTGCTCTTCGATCTGCTCACCCCCGAGGAGCATCAGATCGACCAGTTCACGGCCGAGCTGCGCTTCGATATTGCGCTACTGGTCGAGCGCCTTGTGCAAGGGGTCGAGTGGGCTGTCGCCGATCAACGCACCTCGTCGCTGCCGATAGGACTGTTCGGCGCCAGCACCGGCGCTGCCGCCGCACTCGGGGCCGCGGCTCGGCGGCCGCAGCCGGTTCGGACCCTGGTTTCGCGCGGCGGGCGACCGGACCTTGCCGGCGAGGCATTGTCCGAGGTCGAGCAGCCAACCCTGCTGATCGTCGGTAGCCTCGACCAGCAAGTGATTGAGATGAACCGCAGCGCAGCGCGCAAGATGCGTATCGAGCCCAAGCTGGAGATCGTTCCGGGCGCCAGCCATCTGTTCGAGGAGGCTGGCAAGCTCGATACCGTTGCCTTACTCGCTCGCGACTGGTTCTTGGAGCATTTCTGAATCGGCCACCGGCCACCCTTGGCAGAGGCATCAGACCGATCGGCGGTCGATGCGCTCAATGATGATCAGCGTCGCCGCTGCGGGATTGACGGGACGCTTCGCGGACTGGCTCAGCATTTGGGCCCAGCATTTGGGCTCAGCGTTTCGGCGCTGTGCCTGCCTCGCCGGCGGCAGCGGCTTGACAGGGCGCGAAGAAGCTGTCGCTGAGCGCTTCGCGGCACTTGAGTCCAGTGCCAGTGATCGCCTCGGGGTTTGCCTGCTGCGACCGCTGCTCAGCGGCCATCTCGACCAGCTGATGGGCGGCGCTGCACTTGGTGGCTTCTGCGCAGGCATTGTCGCGACCGCATGCCTGCTCAGCCAGCACTTGGCATGGACGGTTTCCAGCAGCTGCTGATCTTGCCGCGCTCGGCTGTGCGATCTCCCCAGCATTAGGCGCCTGAGCATCAGCCCCGGCCTCCGGTGGCGGTGGCATTGGCGTCGCTTGTCGGCGTTTGAGCATCTCGCTGGTAGGCACCACTCGGCCGCCGCGCACGTGCAGCTCGGTGCCGTCGTCCAGACGATAGACGCCGTCCCAGAGCTGCGTCTGGTAGCCGGGTCCTCGGGTCACTGGCCGGTTGGTCCGCGGGTCGACCCAGACCTCGGCGCCGCTCTGGAGGGTGCCCCGCCAGGGCTCGCCCGTTGGTGTGCGTGTCGCCTCACCGGGCTCGGTCGGGTCAACCGGTGCTTGAGCGGCCAGCTCGGTGGTCGCCAGTGCGGCCACCAGTGCGGCGCTAATCAGTTGCAGCGCGGCATCCGGTCGTCTGCGTGAAAGCTGGGGCTTTATAACGGTCATCACTGTGCTCATCGGGTCTCAAGCTCCATGGCAGGAGATAGGCGCGGTCGCGCGTCTGGGCGTAGCGGCGGATCGCGAGCCGGGGCCCCTGCGGGCCATTGCGTCGCGTTCTCAGCAAGCTCCCCGCTGTTTGCTCGGAGGTCTGCAACAGCCGTGCCCAGCAACGGGCTTGGCGCCGGGCAACCTCCATGCTGGAGCAGTCAGGATCGCTACAACGACTGACACAGAGGACGGCGAGTTCCAAGATGCTTGGCCCCCCGATTGCTTGACGACCGACGACCTGAAGGGCCGATTCCAGGGCTGGCTTGCTCACAAGCCGCGCCATGGGCCGGAATGGCTCGTTGGCCGCTTCGGGTGGGGCAAATCAGCGATCGATGGTTGTTTTGAACCCGTGCTCAACGATACAACACTCATCCCGATGCTATGACGATCCATAACCAAGAGATTGCTGATCGGCTCGAGCGCGCGGCCGACCTGCTGGAGATCGGAGGCGGCAATGCCTACCGGGTGCGCGCCTATCGCCAGGCCGCGCAGACCGTCTCCGGGCTGGCGCAAAGCGTCGCCGATCGGGTTGAGCATGGCGACGATCTCACCGAGCTGCCCGACATCGGCAAAGGTATGGCCGAGAAGATCGCGACCATCGCCCAAACCGGCGAGCTGCCCCAGCTCGATGAGCTCGAGGAGACCCTGCCGGCCCAATTGAGCGAGCTGATGCAGCTGTCTGGCCTCGGGCCGAAACGGGTCAAGGCGCTGCATCACGACCTAGGCATCGAGAATCTCGATGATCTCAAGCAGGCCATCGATCAGCAGCGAGTGCGCCAGCTCGAGGGCTTTGGTCGCAAGACCGAGGAGACCATTGCCGAGCACCTCGCCCGGCGCCAGGGCCAGGAGGCGCGCACGCGGCTGATGGAGGCCGAGGAGGTCGCGAGCACGCTCGCCGAGGATCTGGGCGCGATCGAAGGCGTCAAGCAGCTCGCGATCGCCGGCAGCTTCCGCCGCCGCAAGGAGACGGTCGGCGATCTCGATATCCTGGTCACCGCTGAAGAAGGATCAGCGGTGATGGAGCGATTCACGGGCCATGAAGAGGTCCGCGAGATCGTCTCCCAGGGCGAGACCCGCTCGACGGTCGTGCTGCGCTCGAACCTGCAAGTGGACCTGCGCCTGATGCCTGAAGCCGCCTACGGCGCCGCATTGCATTACTTCACGGGCTCCAAGGCCCACAACATCGCGGTACGCAGGAT
>NZ_JBUDPI010000447.1:0-2648 GCF_054919635.1 Halochromatium sp.
GGGCGGCGCCGCAGTGCTCGCCGCGGCCGGACGTTTGCCGTCGGTCGAGGCCGTGGTGACCATCGCCGCGCCGGCGACACCTGGGCATATTCAACACCTGTTTACTGGTGTGCGCGGCGAGCTGGAGACGACCGGCGAGGCCGAGGTGCAGGTCGGTCGGCGCCGCTTTCGCATCCGTCGCCAGTTCCTTGAAGACTTGGAGCAGTATGCCGATGCAGAGCATATCCGTCGGCTGAAGCGCCCCTTGCTGGTCTTTCATTCGCCCGTCGACGAGATCGTCGAGGTTGAGGAAGCGGCCAAGATCTATCGCTCGGCGCTGCATCCAAAGAGCTTCATCTCGCTCGATCGCGCTGATCATCTGCTGACCAAGCGTGAGGATTCGGAATACGTTGCCGAGACACTGGTGGCCTGGGCGAGCCGCTATCTCGGGCTGCTGCGCCATCATGAGGAGGGAGGCACCGGGACGGCGCCGGCGGTCGAGGCTGGCGAGGTGCTGGTGACCGAGCGTAATCAGGCCTTTCTGCGAGGACTCTATGCGGCGCGCCATCAGCTCCTGGCCGATGAGCCCATTGCGGCGGGCGGCTCTGATTTGGGACCCAATCCCTACGAGCTGTTGTTGATGGCATTGGGTGCCTGCACCTCGATGACGCTGCGCATGGTCGCCAAGCGCAAAGGGATGGCGCTCGATGACATCGAGGTGCGGCTGCGGCACCGCGAGCTGCCCGGCGAAGCGGGCGCGAAGCGCGGTCCGCAGCGGATCGTGCAGCGGATCACACTGGCCGGCGCGCTCAACGAGCACGAGCGCGGGCTGCTGCTCGAGATCGCTGAGCGTTGTCCGGTGCATCGAACCCTCGTGCATTCAGACCTGAAGATCCTCACCGAGGGCGAGGAGCCTTAAGGTGGCCTGGCCTCTTGCACGAGCTTGTCCGGACTCGATCAGCGGTGCCCACCTGGCTCCATCTAGGTCTAAGTGCTGAGCGAGCGCGCTCAGACAATCTCATACGCCAGTCTTATACTCTGGGACGATGAACCGTTCGCGAACCGATCTGAAAACGACCTCAAGTCGCACCGAGGTCGATGCCTTCTTGGAGCAGGTGGCGGCGGCGCCGAAGCGCCTGCCGGCAGGAGCGCGTGGGCGATTGATCTTTGCAATGGATGCGACCGCGAGCCGTGAGCCGACCTGGGATCAGGCGGCTAGTCTTCAGGCAGCGATGTTCCAGGAGACGAATGATCTGGGCGGGCTGGATGTGCAGCTTGTCCATTATCGTGGTTTTCAGGAGCTGCATGCCTCGCCCTGGTGCGGGAGCGCCGATCAGCTGTTGCCGCGCATGACCGCGGTGCGCTGCGCGGCTGGTATCACCCAGATCGGTCGTGTTCTTAGCCACGTCATTGCTGAAACCGAGCGCAAGCGGGTCAACGCCCTGGTCTTCGTCGGCGATTGCGTCGAGGAGCCTCTGGATGGTCTTGCTGATCTGGCAGGTCAGCTGGGCCTGCTCGGTGTGCCAGCCTTCGTGTTCCAAGAAGGCCGTGATCCGACCGCTGAGCGTGCGATGAAGGAGATTGCGCGTCTCAGCGGTGGCGCCTGGTGCCCGTTCGACGCCTCCAGCCCGCGCACCCTCAAGGACCTTCTTAGTGCGGTGGCTGTCTATGCCGCAGGCGGCCGCAAGGCGCTTGCTGACTTCGGTCGCCGCCGCGGTGGCGAGGTGCTGCGGCTGACCCAACAGCTGCGAGGGCGATAGGCGATGAGCGTGTTGCATTGGCGTCGGAGACGGGCATGGAGTGTGCGACCTTTGCTTGAGCTGGCACGAGGCTGTCCGCGCATCACAGCCTGTGGAGGCTGAGCCATGGGCCGCTTGCTGATCCTGCTGATCGTCATCGGCGGTCTGGGCTGGTTTCTGTACTGGTTTAGCCGCACGCCGGCGCCCCAGGTTGCGCGTGTGCTGCGCCGGGTCGCCCTCTGGGGGGGCATCGGGCTGCTGATCCTCGCCACGCTCACCGGGCGTCTGAACCCGATCTTTGCAGCCTTGGCCGCGGCGATTCCGGTCGGGATTCGGATTCTGAGTCTGTTGCACATGTTGCCGATGTTGCAACGCGTCTTGCAGTCGCTCGGGCTTGGTGGTCTGGCTGGGAGGATTCCCACTGGCGGTCTTGGCGCCGGGCTCGGTGGCACAGCGGGCGCCGACGGCCGAAGCGAACAGCGCTCCGCCATCCGCACCCGTTATCTGGCGATGAGTCTCGACCATGAGAGCGGCGCCATGGATGGCGAGGTGCGCGAGGGTCCCTTCCAGGGCCGGCAGCTCTCGGAGCTGACACTCGACCAATTGCTGCGAATGCTCGAGCTCTATCAGGATGACGATGAGCAGTCGGCTGCGGTGTTAACGGCCTACCTGGAGCGCGAGCATCCGGATTGGCGCGAGCGGGCGGCTGAGGGCGACGCGGGTTGGGATGCTAGGCAGAAGCAGGGGACGTCTGGCTCGAGCGGGAAGGGCATGACGCGCGACGATGCCCTGGCCATCCTTGGCCTTGAGGTCGGTGCTGAGCCTGAGCCTGAGCAGATTCGCGCGGCGCATCGCCGCCTGATGCAAAAGTTGCATCCGGATCGAGGCGGCTCTGACTACCTGGCGGCGCAGATCAACGCTGCTAAGACG
>NZ_JBUDPI010000448.1:0-2646 GCF_054919635.1 Halochromatium sp.
CTTTGGACATAATCAGGTCAGCACCTTCGGCATCGGCACCGAGCTGAGCGCTGAGCAATGGAAGTCAGTCTATCGGCAGTTAGTGGCGGCGGGCCTGGCACAGGTCGATATCGAGGGTCATGGTGGTCTCAGGCTCAACCGCGAGGCCTGCCGGCCGCTCTTCCGCGGCCAGCAGACGCTCAAGCTGCGGCGCGACCCTGACCGCAAGCGCGCTGGCTCCGAGCGGCGCACGCCGGCCGCCGCGCCCACTGACCCCGAAGCCAATGCGCTCTGGGAGCGCCTACGCTCTCGCCGTCGGGCACTCGCCGATGAGCAAGGCGTGCCGCCCTTCCATGTCTTCCCCGACAGTACCCTGCGCGAGCTGGTCGCCTACCGGCCCCGCAACCAGGACGAGCTCGCCCGGATCAGCGGTGTTGGCCTGGTCAAGCTCGAGCGTTATGGCGAGGCGTTTCTTGCCGAGCTGAAGACGCATGAGGCCGAGCACGGCCGCCCCGAGCATCTGCCGCCATTGCCGCCGGAAAAGCTGCGCTCCGAGAGCGGGCGCGATGTCCGCGGCAGTGCAGAACGAAGCAGCGCTGGAGCGGCCTCTGGGACCTCTGGCGCCGCCAGTGGCCGCATCTGGCAAAGCGACCTCAGCGACACCGTCCGCGAAACCCTGGCACTCGCGCGCGCCGGGACCGGTATCGACGAGATCGCCCGGCAGCGCGCGCTCAAGCCCACCACCGTCTATAGCCATCTCGCGCGCTGCATCGAATTTGGCGAGCTGCCATTGCGTGATGTCCTGTCTCTATCCGAAGACGAGCTAAAGACCATCCGCTACGCCCTCGAACAGATCCCACCTGATTCACCGATGGCACTGAAACCGGCCTTCGACGCACTGAATGGCGAATACGACTACGGGGTGCTGCGCTGCGTGCGGGCGGGGTTAGATCAAATCTAAGCGCCCATGATCCATGGTCACATGGTCACCTTGGCGGTGGGGTCGCAAGCCCGACAAAGATGACGATTCCATCGCCACCTGGGTTTGCCAGAACGTCGACATCGAATCGAGGCTTCCAGTTGTTGACGGCCCACAGGTTCCCAGCCGCATCGATCTGGACACTGGTCTGACGCATCATCGGCACAAAGCTCGGTGGCGCACCTGGGCCATATAGGGGATCGCCGTTGGGGAGCAAGACCTGGGTGCCTTCAGAGGGCAGCGTGTAGCCCGTCTCGGGCGAGATCGGGTCACCGAGCTGCAGCCCTGGCGGGCATGCGGCCGGATTGGCGCCACACAGCTTCGAGACGCGGCCGCTATCAAAGACATTGCCGATCCCAAGGTCGCCGAAGTTTGCAACCCAGATATTGCCCTCGCCGTCCACAGCCATGCCCCAAGGACCATCGATCCCACCGCCAGTGAACTCTCCGAGTGGCTCTCCGTTGGCGCTGTAGGCGAACACGGAATCCGTGCCCTGTGACGCGATCCAGGCGTTACCCGCATAATCAGCAGCCACGACCTTCAGGGTATTGCCCACTGGTGCAATAAAGGTTTGCTCCAGCTCACCGGTCTCAGTGAGCTGGTATCGAGCGATGCTGCTTTGATTCTCCCCCGCCAGCCCGCCGGAGAAGGTCACCCAGGCAGCCGCTTGACCTGGGATCGGCGCGACTCCGAATGGCGCATTCTCCCAGTCGACAACCGCAGAAACGATGTCATGGGGATCGCCATTGCGAAATACCCAGACGCCACTGCCACCGGCGACATTGGTATCACCAAAGCTCGCCATCCAGATGTTGCCGAAGTCATCAGGCTCAATGGCCTGAACGCGGTAAGGGCCGAAGTAACCAACGTCCGGCGAGATTGGCGAACCGTCGGCCGCGTCGAACTGCGACACGCTCCCTGTACCCGCCCCGCTCGAACTGCTGGGTGTCTGGCTTGGGAAATAGAGGTCTTCCGGGCTGCCCCAGCCGAAATTGCCGAACCAGACTCGATCGCGTTGGTCGACCGACACGCCCCAGCCCACGCCGAGCAGGCCGCCTGAGTCAAAGGGTGATATTGGCTCGCCTGCGGTTCCATCCGCAGGTTTGCCGTCAGGTCTCAAGACGACATTGTATTTGGTCGAGTTTGGGGTCCCTTGGGTGACGTTGTTGGCGACCCATGCGTAGCCGTAGGAGTCCCAGGCAACATTTGCGGCACCGCCGAAAGGAATATCGGGCCGCCCCGTGTCGTGGAGCTTCACAGTCACAGTCCACTGATCAGGCGGCTGGCTGAGTGCCGGTGCATAGGCCGGACGCAGCGAGGATAAAGAAAAGATCAGAGCAGGGTCGAAAGCGGGATTTCGGGCAAGATTGGCGAGCGCAACGAACATATCCGCGGGCACCTGGCCCTGCTCGTTACTGAGCAGCGGGAGCAGCGCGCTGGTGAGAAAAGGCGACCCAGCAGTTAAGTTGATGAGGTTGGCGAGGGAGCGTGTCAGTCTCAGTGAGTTGGTCTGATCCGCGTTTGGCGAGCTATTCAGCACCGCCGAGATCGCTCCAGTGACAGGATTCGCAATGTTGGTGCTCATCATCGCCGCAATGCGCAGGCGGAACGCGTCGCCGGCAATCTGCCCGGAGCGCAGAAACTGCGCCATCGCGTACGACCCGGCAACGCTGGTCACCTCATTGATG
>NZ_JBUDPI010000449.1:0-2642 GCF_054919635.1 Halochromatium sp.
TGAGACCGGTGCCGGGGTCGCCGCTCACTACACCGACGCGGCCTTTACCGAGGCCGGCGCCCGGATTGTCGAGCGTGACGCCTGTTTCGCCGCCGATATTGTGCTCAAGGTGCGTCGTCCCAGCGAGGATGAGGCGGATGCGCTGCGCTCGGGCAACGTCTACATCAGTCTCGTCGAGGGCTGCGGCGAGGACCCGCTGCTCTCGCGCATGGTCGAGAACGGCGTGCAGGTGCTGGCGATGGAGCGGATGCCGCGTATCTCGCGCGCGCAGTCGATGGATGCGCTCTCGTCACAGAGCAATATTGCCGGCTATCGCGCCGTCATCGAGGCAGCCGCTCATTATGGGCGCTTCTTGCCGATGATGATGACCTCTGCCGGCTCGGCCAAGCCGGCGCGGCTCGTCGTGCTCGGTGCCGGTGTCGCTGGCCTGCAAGCGATTGCCACCGCGCGCAGGCTCGGCGCCGATGTCTTTGCCTATGACGTGCGTCCCGAGACCAAGGAGCAGATTGCATCGCTTGGCGCCAAGCCGATCGAGCTCGACCTTGGCGAGAGCGGCGCCGGCGAGGGTGGCTATGCGAAAGAGCTCTCAACCGAGGCCAAGGCGCGCCAGCAGCAGCTGCTGGCCGATGAGCTGGCCAAGGCGCATGTGATCATCACCACGGCACTGATCCCCTGCCGGCCGGCGCCCGAGCTGATCACCACCGAGGTGGTCGAGCGGATGCGCACCGGCTCGGTCATTGTCGACCTGGCTGCCGCGAATGGCGGCAATTGCAAGCTCTCTGAGCCGGATCAAGTCATCGAGCATCAGGGTGTCATCATCGTTGGTCACACCAACTATCCGTCGATGGTGCCGGCCGATGCGAGCGCCTTCTATGCCAAGAATCTCTCGAACCTACTCGAGATCATGGTCGACGTATCTGACGCTGGACCGACCCTCAAGGACCTGACCCAGGACGAGATCACCGCCGCCATGTTGGTTCAGGGCTGAAGTCCAGGGCGCAAGCCTAGGGGCTTGGCCGGAGCTGATTTGCAGCCGCTTACCCACCTTCAACCGGAGTCCCACGGATGCCTGAATCCATCCTCGCGCTCTACGTCTTCGTGCTCGCCTGCTTTATCGGCTACTACGTGGTCTGGGGCGTTACCCCTTCGCTGCATACGCCGCTGGTGGCCCTGACCAATGCTATCTCCGGCATCGTGCTGGTTGGCGCTTTGTTGGTCACCGGGCTTGAAGAGGCTGGCATCGCGGCCTCCTTCTTCGGCTTTCTCGCGGTGCTTCTGGCGACCATCAACGTCTTCGGCGGTTTTCTGGTGACCCATCGGATGCTGTCGATGTTCAAGAAGAAGCAGAAAAAGGGCTGATCACTCATGGACCTGACGCTGTCTCCGACCGCCCAGGCGCTGGCCTATCTGGCCTCGGCGATCCTGTTCATCTTCGCCCTCAAGGGGCTGACCCATCCCGCGACGGCGCGGCGCGGCAATCTGTTCGGCATGCTCGGCATGGCGATCGCGATCGGCGCGACCCTCGCAGGCGCCGAGGTCCAGGGCTATTGGCTGATCGGTTTTGCCGGCGCCATCGGCGCGGTGATCGGCATCGTCGTCGCGCTGCGCATCCAGATGACGGCGATGCCGCAGCTGGTCGCGGCGCTGCATAGCTTTGTCGGCATGGCTGCGGTGCTGGTCGCGATCGGCACCTTCATCAATCGTGCCCAGGCTGATGCTCTCAACGCCCTGCTCATGGGCGAGCTCTCGGCTGGCATCGTGATCGGCGCGATTACCTTTACGGGCTCAGTCATCGCCTTTGCCAAGCTGCAGGGGATCATGTCTGGCGCGCCGATCAAGTTCATCGGCCAGCATGCACTGAACGCGCTGATCGCCGTGACCACGATCGCGTTGGCGGTGCACTTCGCCAACACCGGGAGCTGGGTCTCACTGGTGCTGATGACGCTCTTGGCCTTTGCCCTTGGTGGCACCCTGATCATCCCGATCGGTGGCGCCGACATGCCGGTGATCATCTCGATGCTCAACAGCTACTCGGGCTGGGCGGCGGCTGCGACAGGCTTCACGCTGCACAACAATCTGCTGATCATCGTCGGTGCGCTGGTTGGCTTCTCCGGTGCCATCCTGTCGTACATCATGTGCCGGGCAATGAACCGCAGCATCATCAATGTCATCTTCGGTGGCTTCGGTACTGATAGCAGCGGTGGTGATAGTGCTGGCGCGGTTGCGGCGGAGAAGGGCGTCAAGTCGGCGTCGGTCGAGGACGCCGTCTACTGGATGGAAGACGCTGGCAGGGTCATCGTCGTCCCCGGCTACGGCATGGCCGTGGCTCAGGCCCAGCACGCGCTCAAGGAGATGATGGAGCTGCTGCAGGCGCGCGGCGTCGATGTGAAGTTCGCGATCCACCCGGTCGCGGGCCGGATGCCCGGCCATATGAACGTGCTGCTTGCCGAGGCCGACATCCCCTACGATCAGGTCCAAGAGATGGAAGAGATCAACCCGTCCTTCCCGAGCACCGACGTAGTGCTCGTGGTGGGCGCCAACGACGTCGTCAATCCGGCCGCGAAGGAGGACAAGACCAGCCCAATCTCCGGTATGCCGATCCTGGATGCCGGCAAGGCGCGGCAGGTCTACTTCCTCAAGCG